>CAJVYN010000255.1 GCA_913009355.1 uncultured bacterium
GTAAAGGAAACAAAGAAGTAATTGAGAAATATATTAGAAACCAAGGAAGAGAAAAAGATATTGAACAACTCAAAATGTTTTCAGCTTGAACATGACGCCCTGCGGTCTCTGCCGCAGGGTAGTTCACTAGAAATTCATTTATATGACAACATGTTATACGGTCTTTATCACTCATTATGACCCATACACTTTCACGCAGACACTTAATAAAGAACTATCATTTTTATTAATTACAGCACGGTAAATCAGGGCAGAAAACGGCTGAGGGAAAAGTTGCGGAAGGACCGGAAAGCCGTGACCCTTTTATATACCATCTTTTGTTGTATGACAGACAAAACAGCCGGTGCCGGCGGCAGCGCCTGTTGTGCCGACTACCATAGTGTTGTAGTCCCATCTCAGCATATCAGGCTGGTCAGAGCCGTGTGCCCTATGACAGGAGAGGCACATGACTACCGGTGTTGTTTGAGTAGCAGGATCAACCCAGGCAACAGGAGCTTCGACACTATAGTTGTTTACAGGGTCATACGCTGCATACTCACTCCCATCTCCCTGAGGCAGCGCTATATCGGTCGGATGCCGTATCCACGGGCCGCCGGTAACGTTGTTCATACCCCAATCGACCTCGGGCCGCGTACCGTGGAATACGCCATGGCAGCCCGAACAAAAGGCGGTAATGGTCTGATGATCTTCAAGTCCGGCCCCCCATGTATAATTTAGTGTTGTTCCCTTATACCAATTGTGTTCGACAGCAGTCTCCTGTTCCCAGTCGTTGTCTTCAACGCCCACGACATAGTCGGTACCGGTAGAAGCCGATGATAAAATTGGAAGTGTTGGGGACGAGGTGTGGCCCTTTAAGAAGCGGTACCATGGTTTCGAGTCATCGTGATGGGCAGTAAAGACATGGCAGCCCCGGCATCCGCCCCTGTCTGAATTACCGGAGCCCGGCGGATCAGCAAGAGACGTATGACAACTATTGACACAACTTCCGGGTGTTCTGCCAGGAGCTGTACCGAGGTTCCCGTCCGTACCTGCGATGCCGTAGACATTATGGCCCTTTGTGTCGTCTCCCTGGGCAACCCAATAAAAATTGCCGCCAGCCAGAGGAGGGGAAGTTGTTGGATCTACAGTGTTATAGACAATAGGAACATCGCTGCTGCCCAAAGGTATAATGGTATTACTGGTAGTTGAAGAATGACAGCCTACGCAACCACTCGTTAACAGTTGCTCATTAGGACCTTCCGCATCAATAGGAGAACCATCCTGGCTGTTGTGCATAGTGTGGCAGTTTGAACAAACACCGGTTACTTTAGCAGAAACCAATGATGGAAAAACTATCAGCAGAATCGTTGCAAGAGCTATTGAAAATTCACATAATGAGGCTACCCTGAGCAATTGTCTGCGTTTCATATTAAACGGTTCTTTCATGTTAGTTATCTACATTAAATGCAATTACTATGCCAACTTCTTTTTATAAATCAAAGGTCAATACACATGTGGGTCAATAGACAGGAAAAACAACTAAAAAGCAGTATATTCAAGAGGTTGCACCTAATAAGCAGTAATAATTAACCCAATGACTATTGACTAATAATTGTCTGTCTTTTCTGCGTTATTTGACGCAGTTAATATGTGAAATGAATCAATGCATGATAAGAAAATTACTTTTTGCGGCTAAGTCGGGACTGTCTCACAAACTGTGTAAGTCCAATTCTCACTATATCCTATCCTCGAACAGTATAGCAATCTGAGAATATATTTTGGGCCAGTCCCGCATAGACATGGTCCATTTTTTCTCAAGTTACATAGCAGCCATAAACAATGATTTAAGGATAGCATCATCTGTCGGAAAGAGTCTCCGTGCCGATGTAGCTTTGCGAAATTTACTGTTGACGCTCTCAATGACATTTGTCGTATACATAATCTTGCGTATCTCCACCGGGTAGCGGAAGAAGGCCGTGAGACTGTCCCAGTTCGTACGCCAAGATTTTATCACATGAGGATAGGTGCTCTGCCATTTCTGCTCAAAGCGATCCATCTGGTCTTTGGCCTCTTCTTCGGTTGAGGCAGCATAGACCGTTTTCATGTCCTTTGCCAGTTCCTTCTTTTCCTTCCAGGACACATACTTCAGGCAGTTGCGGATCTGGTGCACTATGCAACGCTGTACATCAGATTCAGGATAAGCCGCGTTGATTGCTTTCTCTATCCCGGAAAGTCCGTCAACACTGAATATGAACACATCCTTCAATCCCCTGCCTTTGAGTTCATTGAATACCCCAAGCCAGTAACTGCTTGATTCTGTTTTGTTTATCCAGAACCCAAGCAGCTCTTTCTTGCCGTCAAGCCCCAGTCCTATCAGCACATAAATGGCCTTGTTCTCTACCTTGCCCTCATGCCGCACCTTATAGAATATGCAGTCAAACCACACAATGACATAACGTTCCTGCAATGGCCGGTTCTGCCATTCTTCAAGCCGGGGAAGCACCCTATCGGTTAGCCTCGATACTAGAGACGGACTGATCTCCATCCCGTACATATCTCCAAGGATCTCCTGTATATCTCGCGTGGTCATCCCCTTGGCATACATCGCTACTATCTTGTCCTCAACGTCATCCAGGACTGTCTGGCGTTTGCGGATTAGCTTTGGCTGAAAATCGGATTTGCGGTCTCGGGGAACTTCTAATTCCATAGGCCCTGAATCGGTTTGCACGGTTTTGACTGAGTAGCCGTTTCGTGCGTTATCTGAGGTATTGCTCTGATGCTTGGGATAGCCCACAAATTCTTCAAGCTCTCCCTCTAGTGCTTCCTGTAATGTCTGCTGTACCAGTCTTTTGATCTTTGCACGTACTTCTTCTGCCTTTACAGGTTTCTCATTCTTCAATTGTCCACCTCCTGTGTTTTGATAAGTTTATCAATTTACACAGTTATATGGACACTCCCTTTATATCATACACTTGGCGCTCTTCCTGAACCGGAGGCCGCCCATAAATTTTTCTGAGGAGCCTTAAAATTTTACTATTCAACTCAGCTATAGGTGAATTCAGCGTGCCATATTGAGGCGTTAGCTTGATATGAGCAAAAAGCAAGACTTGAACTTCCCATTTAAAAAGTAAAGCAAATTGTCTAAGCAGCCTTCTTTACTTCCTCCCTATTAATATAGTCACGATCTTCTTTGAGTAGTTTGAAAATA
>CAJVYN010000256.1 GCA_913009355.1 uncultured bacterium
GCTAAGGATGATAATGTTATGAATGGTTTTGTTGTTTTTTTTTTGTTTTTGTTTATTTTTTTTTTGTTTTTTTTTTTGTTTTTTTTTTCAAGCAGAAGACGGCATACGAGATAAAGGAATGTGACTGGAGTTCAGACGTGTGCTCTTCCGATCTGGAACCCCTGCCGGCATGCTCTGACATACACTCCGGCAGGTAAATGAAAATCTGCTAAGACAGCTTATGCACGTTCCGCTAATTTGACAGCCCATCCGCAAGTATCACCGTTCTTTGGTGTGAAGGTGCTGCTCATCGCCGGCTGACCATCAAACCTTGCTTTTGCTCTGTAAGTGGTTTTGTCGCTGGTGAATTTAATATGCGGGCTGACATCGACTACTATAGACTGCCTGTCACCCAAAACATACAGCAATGGGTCTAACAGTATAATATCTCCCGGGTTGCCCAACGCCGGCAAATGTTCAGAGAAGTGCAACGGCCTACCGAGTATGCTTGTTGCTGGTGCAGATGCCATACCACTGTTATTAACCTGCAACAATGGCACAACTGAACCACCAACGTTTTCTGTCCCTGCAACGTTTTTTATCGTTAGACTTAAAGTGCCTAACTGGGGAAAACACGTCTGATTTGCCATCCAGATAGCACGGTTGTGGCTTCCAGGTAAAAGACGAGCCCACATCTTAAGTATGTTTTCCGTCATTAACGTATCTGCCACTTGGCTACTTTCTTTAGAAATCTCTAAAGTAGCAGACGAAACAAGTACACCCTTAGCAGTCCCTGCTCCCGTCCCATTTAGCAACTGACCTTCCACGTACCAACGCAAAGACCTGTAAAAAATCTGCTCCAATCGTGACCGCATAAAGGGCGAAGCGTCACTAAGCCATTCATTTGTCACATAAAACAAGGCCCCATGCTTCCGAGCCTCAAGCTGAATGCCTCTCACCTCAACGCTGCTCTCGCTGAAGTCATTACCTTCTGAAATTGCACCCCATGCAATCCCGTAGGGGGCCGTTGAATGGTTGTTATTTACAAAGCCTGGAGCGGACATTTTGTCGGTTTTCATAGGTACTTTATCACAGAGGTTAAGTAAAACAACACCATCATCACCAACCGGCCCATTGTCAAACGCCCTTGCAACAAATTGAGTTGGCACGGCAAATCCACCAGTACCACCTTCGTCTAAAGAAGAACTAACCTGAAGTGCCTGCAGCCTATCGTCAAATCCCTCACCTCTGGCTTTGCGATAAAGGGCTTGCAAAAACTCGCCAGCATTTTCAAAGCCACCATCGCTCAGATTGTCAATGTTCGCAGCTCGGATGTCGAAGAATCCGTTAACATCACCATCTACAGACAAGCTTCTTTGCTGCTTGATATGTTCCTCTCGTCTTTGAATCGCATCTTCGAGCCTGTGAGTCTCTCTGAGTTCCTCAGCCGTCAAATTGCGTTCCTTTTCGATGTCAATCAAATCATGTAAATCACGCCTATATTTTGCCAAAACCTGCATTATTAAAACCTCCAAATTTGTTTGAGTTTCAATTATTGGAGTCTTGACTGCTGTCGCATGAAAAGTACTCCGTTACTTTGTTTGACTACCACAAACTATCGAAACCGCCGTGGCGTGAATCGTATAGCTTAATTTACTGTTCTTACCCCTCATCTTTCCAAGGCCAAAGACCAGCTTCTTTCAATGATTTGCAAACTCTCACACCTGCCCACCGTTCAAAAGCCCAACTTAAATATTGACCATCCGGTGAACTGTAAAATATTCTTAAGGCATATTCATAATAGGTTAAGAACTCATCAGATATGAGCTTTTCAGCAGCTTTAAGTTTTTCTTGAACCCCTTTAGGATTATTCCCATACAAATTCTTATATTTCCGTATTGCCTCTCGAACATAACGTTCAGCGTCTTCGTCAAGCTCTTCTTTTGTTAAATAATGTGTTTGTTTCCTATATCCATGCGAGTCTTTGTTTGGTTTGGGTAATTTGGGACAACCTTGACTTTCCCATTCGTCTAATGTTTTTTCATTCCATCTGACAGTCTTACCGATGGTTATTGGAAGCGGGAAAATCCCTTCGTCCATCCAGCGGTAGATTGTGGGTTTAGTAACTTTGTACCTTGCCAGAATGTCTTTTAAGTTCAACATGACTAACCTCTCATTGTTCATTATCACTTACTTGGCCATTACCGTATTTAACCACATATTACCCTATAAGCCAAAACCTGTCAAGGGGTTAATTTCAGTATTTTTTGATTGCCCCCTTTAACTTTATGCAAAGACAGGACTTAAAATTTTTTATTTCTCTGATTTTTTTGCTTTGCGATAATGGCTGTCGGTAATTTTCCAAATAAAAAACCCCGCAACTTTTGAATTGCGGGGCTCAAAAAAACGGCGGTTTGTCCGATGCTTTCAAATCAACTCGGCCTTGCGTGAATATCGACTAAGACTCTCTGTTTATAGTCTCTGCAAGCTCAAAAAGGTCACACAAGTACATAGCATCTTTATCATATCTGGATATTTCTGGGTCTTTTCTGGCTTGGGCAATAAGCTCATCGGCTTGTTGATTGAACTGGTCCAGAACATCACTAAACGTATCTATGTTCACACCATCCATACGCTGTAGTTCTACGCCGATACCTATGAGAAGTTTTGTATGTAAGTCCAGTTTGTCATAAATGCCGTACACTCTTTCCTTGGCAATTGGCATCTTTGCACGTGTCTCTACTAATGCGGCACGGCTTTCGATAAGTTTTTTTACAACTCCCACTCTTACTGCTGGCTCTACAGACCACAGGGCTTCGACCATCCTTTTGAGCATGAAATCTAAACTGCTACACCAATTAGTTTCAAAATCACTGTGAGCCTTTGCGTACTCCACAATGCCGCCGATAGTCTTGATGTCGCCCATGTGTCTCTCTTCTTCAAAATCCGGCAGCAAGCCCTGTAAAATAGTTAGGGCTTCCAGTTGGCCCTCAGGAGATCGGAAGAGCGTCGTGTAGGGAAAGAGTGTAGATCTCGGTGGTCGCCGTATCATTAAAAAAAAAAAACAAAAAAAAAAAGAAAAAAACACCCCCCCCCCCCCCCACCCCTCTCGCCACATCACACCCTCGACCATACCGTCTCGCTCCTACTTAAGCCACTCGCCCACATCAC
>CAJVYN010000257.1 GCA_913009355.1 uncultured bacterium
TATATGCTTAAAGACAAATCTTAGCGGGATTTTAGCCAATACCAGAACAGCAAACGGCCCAACGGCACAGCAGGCCAGGATGCTCAGCGATGTACGGGGCAAAGAGATAACCATAGCGGTAAAAATAAGCATAACCACAAATTTCACCCTGCTGTCAAGCCGATGTATGGGCGAATCCTGATAAGCAAATTTATCTATATGTGCGTGGTGCATTTCTCGTATATCGTATTGCGTAAACTACACTTTTATTGATTGCTTTTTTCTCAAAAGCCAGGCTGTCAGCCAGATGACGGCACAGGTTACCGCTGAGCCGACTACGCCTGCGAAACTGGTCCAGCCGGCTGAAGATTCTGCCATGTCTTTGCCCGTTTCGCCGATTGCCGAACCTCTTCGGGAATAACCCGGCAGCAGCGAATATTTCGACTGGAAATCATCTACGGCAGCAATTGTGGAATCATCGTTGGATACAACAGTTTCAAAATCCGGCTGGTCCGGCCTTTCGGCGTAACTCCACTCCAGGCCGTCCGGCAAATTGGAGGCGAGCAGAGAAAACCCCGCACCGACAACAACAGTAAAAACCGCCAGCGTTGTCAGCACCGCTTTCCTGCTTAATCTAACTTTACCGGTTAAAGAGTCCACAACGATATCCGGCCTGACCTGCTGTAAATACCCTAATACCGCCACGGTGACCAGGCCTTCGACAAGACCAATTAAAAGGTGAACGCCAAGCATTGTTATCAGGAAGGTCGAGAACGGAACCGCTAATACGCCCGACAGGGCGGCTTCTATCGGAATAAGGGCCGCTGATACCTGCATAGTAATCACACAGGCCAGGACAGAGCCGATATACACCCGCAAACTGTTGAACGGCCCAGCTGTAACGGTCTTATATAAAAAGTAGCCGAGGTAACTGGGCACCAGAGCCATATTGATAATGTTACACCCAAGAGCTAACAGGCCGCCGTCCTGAAATATAAGGCACTGAATAATCACCACCGACGCTATGACTATCGCTGCGGCGTGTGGGCCTAATATGATTGCCAGCAGAACCGCTCCGAGTATATGCCCGCTTGTACCGGGCATCGCAGGCAGTTGAAAGTTGACCATTTGCGCGGCAAAAATAAATGCACCCAGAATACCCATCAGGGCAAGTTTGTCTGAGGCGATAATCCGCCCGGCTTTCCGGCAGACCAAGCCCAGCCCGGCGGCAGCTATCGTGAGCGTGCCGGCGGCAACCGGAATCGATAATAATTCATTAGCCATATGCATTCGGCAAAATCCTTATTCTTTTCGTATTCATTCGCTCTTCACGTAAAATAAAACCCGAAGCTGCGCATAAAAATACAGAAATCGTGTTACTAAGTCAACCTAAAATTTTGGTTCTTTCAAAAAAATCCCGCCTCGGATAAAATACTTTCAGTTTAGTCGGCAAGAAACTGTCATAATCGGCATACTGCTGTCAGGAGAAGAAAAATGGAGCAAGTTGAGCGTATAGGGGTGTCGCTGGATAAAAAACTGCTTTCTGTGTTCGATAAGCTCATCGCTAAACAGGGCTACCAAAGCCGCTCCGAGGCCATACGCGATTTGATACGCTCACAGCTAAGCAGCAAGCGTCTAAGCAATCCAAAAGCCGAAGCCGTTGCCGTGGTATCTCTGGTTTACGACCATCATTCGGCAAAGCTGACGGAAAAACTAATCGGCCTGCAGCATTCACACGTTCTGCAGACAATCTCATCAATTCACATACATCTAAGCAGGCACGACTGCCTGGAGGTAATCGTATTACGAGGCTGTGTGGGAGAAATTAACAAAATGGCGGAAAACATAATCAGCCTGAAGGGCGTTAAACTCGGACGCATTAACCTTGTTGCCACTTAGTTTTCGATTGACGATTGATGACTGATGACTTATAATTTCAACCCAATCGGAGTTCGAAAATCGTAAATTGACAAGGGCGATTAGCTCAGTTGGTTAGAGCGCACGGATCACACCCGTGAGGCCACAGGTTCGAATCCTGTATCGCCCAGTTTTTTCATCGTGCGTGATGCGTCGTGCGTCGAACGCTATACGAGATACGCAATACGAGACCTGTCCTGAGCGCAGTCGAAAGATAGAACTTAACCGCCTTCGGCGGGACTTTTAGACAGGATTAACAAGATTTTTTATTTATATTTATTGTTTTATCCTGTAAATCCTGTCAAAAATACAAATTCCTATACAATCGAGACACGAGATACGAGACACGAAATAAATATCCCACTGACCAGAATCCAGAAGCTCATCGGCGAAAGAATGTTAGAATCCAAGATGAGCAAGTCCTGCTTTTACATCGAATCAAAAGCAGACGTAACCGAGTTGATGGGTTCGCGGCACAGGCTGAAAAAAACATTAGGCGTCAAAATAACAACTAACGCCTTTTATATTCGTGCATTGTCACTGGCTGTAAAAAAATACCCTGTTATGGTAGGCACTCTTGACGGTGATAATATCAGAATCGCCGATAGTATTAATGTCGGCTTTGCCGTCAATGCTCCTCAAGGTCTTGTTGTACCGGTGATAAAGACGGCTGATAAAAAGACGTTGGCTGAAATCGCCCGCCTGGAAAAATCACTGACCGAAAAGGCGCGCAGCGGTAAGTTGACGCTTGAGGAGATGGAAGGGGAAACAATAGCACTAAGCAATCTCGGCGTCTATGGTATCGACTCTTTTGTGGGAATCGTACCGCCATCAGCCAGCGCCATTTTAGCGGTTGGCAACGTAATCAGAACGGCCTCTGCCCGGGACGGCAAAATGACAGTGCGAAAAATGCTGAGCCTGTCTTTAGCGGCTGACCATAGAATCATAAACGGCACCTATGCGGCCCGGTTTCTAAACTTCATTACAGAGCAACTGCAAAACCCACAACAGTTGGTCTGACAGAAAAGCTAAGAAAACAGTGAAAGGAGTGAGAAACATGCATCGGCATTTACAAAGTTTTCTTGTTATATATTTCTGCTGTTTAGTCGTATCGCCAATTTTCGGAGCGCAACAACTCAAAAGTAACACGGTAGCCGAAGAGTTACTTTTCCTAGATCGGAAGAGCGTCGTGTAGGGAAAGAGTGTAGATCTCGGTGGTCGCC
>CAJVYN010000258.1 GCA_913009355.1 uncultured bacterium
ATTGTGCCTGATAATGACGGAAATACCTTTAATGTAACAATTAATGCTGGTGTCGGCGAAGTAAACGTAGGATTGCAGCAAAGCCGAACAATAGACCAATTGGATTGCTACGGTGAGGTTGAAATTGGAAAGTGGACGTCTAACTGGGTCGAACTTACTCTCGTAGATGCAAATGGCTTGACCAACTATGGCAACTTGAGTATCGATGACCTCGACATCAGGGGGAATGTAACAAATACCGCCGGAGCATTTCTTGAACTGAATGGAGTTGAGATAAATGACGATTTGTATAATTTTGCAGGTGCGACAATAGAAGTTGAAATCGAGAACGATGTTGAAGGTAATATACAAAATGAAGGCACTTTGATTATCGGCCATGCCAGTGACATATTGGTTGACCAGACACTGCACAATACCGGGCAGATTCAGATATATGGCGGCGCATGTGGAGTAGATGAGATTTTGGACAATAACAGCACTGGTACTATCCAGGGCTTCGGCTCTGTTCATGGTGGCCAGTTGCTACGGAACAAAGGGGAAATTTACGCCTACGGCGGCTCGCTCGCAGTTGGTATCGATGGCGTTCTAATAAACACTGGTACTTTGAGCAATTATCCCGTGTCCTCACTGCATATTAAGCCGGCGGTAGATGTAAATAACAACGGCACAATACAAGTCAATGCCGGTGGTGGCGTGGCGTTTGACTGCAATATAGTTAATGAGCCGAATGGGGTAATTGAACTTCTTGGTGGGACGTTAGCGGCGACAACTATTACGCAAACAGCCGATGCGAATTTCGCAGGCTTCGGCGGGATTAGCGGCGATATAATTATTGACTCCAACGGCATAATTCAGCTTACCGGCCCGACGAATATCGTAGGCGATGTGCAAATAGGAGTTGGCGCAACGTTAGAAATAAGCGATGGAACTACACTGGTAACTGGGCATACTACTAATAACGGTACGATCCATATGAAGGGCGGCCGTATTATTCCCCAGGGCGGCCTGACTAACAACGGCCAGATTATCTGGGAACCGGGCACTTACAGCAATGCAGCGGATTTCAACCTCGACGGACAGGTCAACCTCAAAGATTTCGCAAATTTCGCTGACACCTGGCTGTGGCAGTCAGGATGGTACTAAATTCGTTGCTCGTCGCTCGTATCTCGTGACTCGAACAGCGGGAACGTTGTTGCTATTTTCTTAGAGATGTGATATACTTTTCGTGGAAAGTGTTAGAGAGATAAGCTGAAACATAAAGGTGACGGATATGAAACTAAAGATCGTTTTAGAGAAAGGCGAAAACGGATTTATTGTCGCTCACTGTCCCAGCCTTAAGGGTTGCTGGAGCCAGGGCAAAACTGAACAGGAAGCAATCAAGAACATCAAAGAAGCAATCACTCTATATTTAGAGCCAGATCCCAAAGAGGTTAAGTCTTCTGCTAACCATAAGGTCTTAGAGGTTGCGGTATGACCAAACCGCCCTTGCTTTCCGGTAAAAAGATTGTTAAAACACTCGAAAAGACTGGATATTACCGTGTAAGCCAGAAAGGCAGCCACATAAAAATTCGCAATGACACTTCATCAGATAACCCTTATTGTGCCTGACCATAAAGAAGTCGATCGCTGGACACTTAGAGGCATCATTAGAGATTCCGGACTTACCATAGAAGAATTTATCCGCCTGCTTAAATAAGCCCTCAGCTTAACTTTTGGCAGGTTTGTGCAAAGCTGGCTGTGGCAGTCAGGATGGTACTAAATTCGTTGCTCGTCGCTCGTAACTCGTGACTCGAACAGTGAAATGACGAAACGAGGATGCAAATTTTAAGTTTTACACTTTTTCAGGTATGCTATTTCAGCTTTGGTTAGCTCTCTGAATTTGCCCACGCCGAGGCCGCGAGCGTTAAGCTTGCCGATTTTCGTTCTCTTCAGCGATTTTACAGACAGTTCCACTTTTGCCAGCATTCTGCGAATCTGGCGGTTAAGGCCCTGCTGAATAGTTATTTCCAGTAATGATTCTTTATAGCTGCGTTTTAATATTTTTACCGACGCCCTGCCGGTTTTGCCTTCAGCCAGCCAAATCCCTTTCTTTAGCTTTTCTACCTGCTCTCCACTGACCTGCCCTTTGACCCTGGCAACATAAGTTTTGGCCAATCCGTATCTTGGATGCGTTAACCTGTTTGCCATTTCGCTGTCATTAGTCAGGACAATTAAACCTGTGGTATCAATATCGAGTCTGCCGACACAAAAGATGCGTTCACGGGCAGAGATGATGTCTATCGCTTTTTTCCTGCCCTGGGGGTCCGAATTTGTACAAATCACGCCCTTGGGCTTATTCAAAAGAAAATATACCTTCCCGGCAGCGTGAATTCTTTTGCCGTTTACGGTTATGACATCTTTTTCAGGGTCAACAAAGGCCGGCAGTTCATCTACCACTTTGCGGTTTACGCGAACAATTCCGTCAAGTATCAACTCTTCGCATTTTCTGCGAGAATCAACACCTGCTGCAGCCAAAACTTTCTGTAATCTCTGTTGCATAATGAGTCCATAGTTCGTAGTTCATAGTTCGTAGTTTCCTGTCTATGAACTATGAACCTAATCAATAAGCCCCAATTGTACCTATGCTGATGCCGAGCTTATTGGCGTAAATAATCCCAATGCAGCATAAAACCCACAGAGCCAGGCCAATCTGAAACGGCCGATCTCTTAGAATAAGCTGTACCGGACCGGAGAATCTGCCCTTTTGTATCAGCGCACTGAAACGGAAAATACAGTACAAAACCAGCGGCGTAGTATAGACTATGTTGTTAGTGCCGAAAATCCGCAGCGTCCTGTCATCCATCGCATAAAGCAGGAAACAAACAATTGCCAGGCCGCTGGTTACATCGAGCATATGTGCCAGCAGTTCAGGTGTGTAGCCGGCCAGTGTTTCGCGGAAAAATTCGCTTTCCTCGCCTAACTGTTCTATTTCACTGCGACGCTTGCCAAAACCCAGGAACAGACACAAAGCAAAGGTACAGATAATCAAGATCGGAAGAGCACACGTCTGAACTCCAGTCACCTTCCTTTAGCTCGTATGCCGTCATCTGGTTGAAAAGAAA
>CAJVYN010000259.1 GCA_913009355.1 uncultured bacterium
TTTTTTTAATGATACGGCGACCACCGAGATCTACACTCTTTCCCTACACGACGCTCTTCCGATCTTTGCAAAAGAGTTCTTATCTGAATCTCACACTCGACTCCTTCCTTTATGAGGACGTCATCAAATGTTAAATCACGGGTATTAGTTACAATGTAATGCTTTGATTGATAGTCAAAGACTAGCGGTTGAGCTAACCTCTCCTTTTGAAAATCCCTGTCTTCGCTATATGTCCACTTATCACTTTTGGTGACAATCTCCCCAACAATCGAAATATCATCTGTAAGCAAAACAACAAAGCGAATCCCTATCTTGTCATTTATTTCTTTGTATGGGTCCTTGTAGCCCTTCCCGCGACAGAAGGCTTTGTTCAGAATAGAGGTGAGGCTCTTTAGGCGAGGTACGACAGGGATTTTTAAAAAAGTCGCTATCTCGTGTTCCTCGGAAAGAACATTCTTTAATTCCGCGGTGATTTCTTGACAGACGAATTTGCCCCACGCATGATACATAGAACTTTCTTCTTTGAACCGTGTTATGAATTCATCCTGCGTCACTTCTGTTCCATGATTTTACCAGATATCCTCAGAGTCGTTCCTTCAGGACTGGTTTCTACAACATTCACTAGCTCATCGAATCTATCGGCAGGTGCTGTTACTTTTACGGCACTGGAGAATTTTATCTTCCTCAACTTCAAGACATTATGCAGCAACTCTAGGTCTTTTGACACTGCGTTTTGCGGAAATCCCAGCTCGTGCATAAAGGAGATGTAACCATCTCGCTGGGCTGGCTCCAGATATCTTGTAGCAAAATCGTTGACTGAAATTACAGGGCTTTGGTCGCTTTTCAAATAAGTATACAGAGAGGTCTGCAAATCCAGCTTCCTCTCGTCATCAACTACCAAGTCATTAATGAACATCCGAGAGTATTCAAAGTAGCTCTTTGTCAGGTGCTTTGCTGTCTCTGGAATAGTGAGCCCCAAAAAAGTATTGTAGAAATAAACTGCTGCGGAGTTTGTATCACTAACTGTCAGGTTGTGGTCGTACACAAACACGTCGAAACCATCGGGGGACATATCGTCGTCCTCTCCATCTCCAGACCAGATGAACATCCCTATTTTATAGAATTTCTGATGAGGGGTCAGTAGAAGGCTCTGCAAATATGAGAGGCTGATCACATTGTCTGTTTCGTCGCTTACAAATCCTTCGTGGCTTTCAGCCTTAATGACCACGACACAAGGTTTCGAGCTAGCACCTATTGTTCCATTGATAATAACGACAACGCCACCCGGTATTTTTCTGCTCGTCTGCGCAAAAGCGAGCTTTCCGGGCAACTTTTGTGAAAGAGTGATAAACTGCTCCACAGAGTTTCTGCATTGGATCATGCTTTTCACTACGCCAAAACAGCTTTGTGCCTCAGTATCCGATATGTTCATCTCGATACTGTGCGAAGCATGACCTACGGCCTCGATAATTCTAGTCTTAAGGGTCTGAAGGCCATCTCCATCCAATTTGGTACATTTGGCACTGATAGTAGGAGAGACGATCTGTCTGTTCTCATCCCTTTCGTAGACCCGGTGTAAGATAATCTTTGAGATATTCAGATTGGCGAAATTTGTAGGCATCTTTGATTCCTTCCGATTAAGCCGCTATTTGTCCGTTAATTAGTTTTGGTAAAAGCAAATCCCACATCCAACGAAGGGTGGCATTCTGTTCATATTTACATAAAATCACAATATGGAACAATCTTTGACGTGGAAAGCGGAGTGCAAATTAGTCGTTAGTTGATTGTCGTTAGCAGTTAGCACTAAATACTGAACCGGCGAAGCCCCCACCCCCCCTATTTCTTAAGGACTGCCGACACACTATTGCTCTACCGCAATCCATAAACTAAATACATTTGTCCTATAATATACCCGCAAGACCCATGTTAATCAATATCAATCTGCGTTAATTTATGCCATAGGTATCTGCGTCTAAATTAGCCTTTTCCCCTCAAAATCAGTTGGCATTTCATAGTAAAGAGTTCGTGGTTCATTGTTCGTAGCAAAAAATCCGCGTCCAGTAATTCGTATCTCGTATCCTTCGACTGCGCTCAGGACAGGTTTAGTCGTTAGCTCCTAACGCGTTATATCCAATGGGTTTAGGGGGCTTATGGGAGCGGTTGGTGCAGGGGCGGGAATGAATATCTCCTCGACGGGAACGATTACCGCCTTGACGGGAGTAAATGCCGCTTCGATGAAAATGAATGCCGCTTTAACAGGAGTAGGTGCCGTTTCGACTGTAGTGAATGCCGTCTTGACGGAAGCGAGTACCGTCTCGACGGGAGCAAGTACCGCCTTGGCGGGAGTTAGTGCCGCTTCGACTGGAACGAGTTGCTCCTTGACAAAAAGGGTTTATGTTGGTAGTCAATAGTCGGTAGCTTGCAATCTAATGACTAATAGTAAATTGAAAGGTTTGAGAAATGGCGGACTATATTCCAGATGCGGACGGACAGTTTCGGGCGTGGGCGAACAATTTAATGGACTATGCCGAAAGCCATCTGGCTGATTTGGGATTGGTCGCTGCCGACTTGACGCAGTTATCGAATATGCAGGCCGATTATAATGCGAAGATGACCGACCATATCACCGCTCGCCAAGCTGCTCAATCTGCCCGGCAGGCAAAGGATAGTAGCCGCAATGAATTTAAGTCGGCGATAAGACGGTTAGTCCGACAGCTTCAGGCCTCGGATAATGTCGATGACCCTAAGCGGGAGGCAATGGGGATTACGGTAGCTGATACAATTCGCACTGCCAACACAGCCGAGATAACTACAAGGCCGATAGGACAGGTTGATACTAACCAGAGGCTGCGGCATAAGATTCGCTTTGTAGATGAGTCAACCCCGACAAGAAGGGCAAAGCCGGCTGGCATTATGGGCTGTGAGATTTGGGTAAAGGTCGCCGCTGCCGGTGAGCCTGCTCCGACAAGTGCCGATGAGCTCAGCTTTGTGGCTATGGACACGGCCAGCCCGTATATTACCGAATTCGAAGGCGCAGATGGTGGAAAAACCGCCCACTATATGCTCCGATGGGTCAA
>CAJVYN010000260.1 GCA_913009355.1 uncultured bacterium
AAGTTGAGCAAATCCAACTTGCCGATTTACTTATAGGAGCTGTCTCTTACATCAATAGAAATCTACAATCAAGTCAGGCTAAAATAGCTTTGGTCAATCAGATTAAGAAGAGAGCAGATTATTCCTTGACCAAAAGCACACTATTAAGAGAAAAAAAATTCAACATATTTATCTGGCAAGCTCGAGAGGACACCGATGAGTGATTTACCCAATTGGCTGCCGGAGCTTATCCTGCTCGAGAACTTCGGTGGTGATTGGCAACGATATGAAGACGAGGTTTATTCGAAGTTTTATACCGATTTTATCTGCTCAAGACCTACATTCCAAGGTAAGCCAGTTTATGTTAAGCGATTTCTTGAGGATGGCAAAGAGCGAGGTTTCTGGCATCTTGTCCAAGAAGGTCCTGTAGAAAAATATCGAACCCCTGATTTGCGAAGGTGTGAGCGAGTAACTTGGATCCGAGCGATAATAGAACATACTAATGACCCGATAATTAAAAGCTGGTCCAAAAAAATTGGAAGTAGAACAAGGCATCTGCTCTGGTTTGAACAAGCAGAGTATTTGGTTGTTTTAGAAAAACGGCAGAGTGCCTGGATTTTATGGACAGCATATTGCACAACCAGGAAACATACAAAGAATAAGCTGAGAAAAGAATATCAAGGGTCTCTAAAATAGCTGATGCCGCCCAACAGGACGGCATCCTTACTCCTTCTACACATGGCAGATGAGCTATTTATATTATCGTCATTGTAATCAACGTAGTCAAGTTCTTTTTGTGCTTTGGCCATAACATCCGCTAAAAACCACACTTATAGCAAAAAATTTATGCTTTCATTTTTGCGACTATTTGGCGGGTCTGGGGTGATTGGTTTTTATGGGCCTGCTTGAATGCTAAAGCGGTTGGCCCGGCGTTCTGCCTTTTGAAAAGCTCATTGCCGGTGATAATCTCCTGCAGAGCATTCTGTTTTGTCCTGGCTGTTTTCAAGAACCGAACCGCTCTTGTGCCATACACACCGCCCAGCAAAGCCGATAGACCGATAGCCAGTTCAAACACATTGTCAGCTAATTGCCATCCGTCCGGCCTGTCAGCTGATTCGTGCAAAGCAGTCCGGGCAAGCTGGAAATTCGACTCGGCAAGGATATCCTCAGCAGTTTCAGCCTGTGGAAATTCTTTCGGCAGGCCGAAATAAGAAGTAAAGGCCCTGCTCTGAAGTTCACTTAGCTGTGTCAAAGCCCGCAACTTATCCGAAGTGTTTTCACTGCCGGCGGTCTCAGCAGCTACTATCGCTGTGCGATTGTGCAGCCAGGCGTTCTGCTTCTGGGCCCGGCTCGGCGCAAAACGCAGACTATCACAACCAGCGATCAAAAAGCACACTAAAATCAGTATCGTTAAAATCTTTTGTCGAGTAGACATAATATGGTTCCTTCATTTAGGTTTAATTTGTTTTCTCTGTTTCTCTTGCCTTTCGGTATCAAGAGTGCCACAATATTCAACCATGTGAAGAACTTCAATGCCCCTCACAGAACCGGACTTGAAGATTTCCTTCATCCGGCTCTTCAGTAAAACTCACACAACCGGCGACAGCGTATATAAGTTATGCACAATCTTCGGCATTGGCAGTGGATAGTGTTCTAAATATCTATAGAACCCATTCCAACTAAACGATTTACGCTGGCTGCGTCTGTTGAGCCATTTCAGTGTCATACGTAACGTCAGCGAGTAAAAGCGTTGTAATGACCGCATATTACCGCTAACGCCGTAATACTGATAATGGCCTCGTAGCTTAGCCTGCAAAACCGGCCACCATTCTTTGGCCTTCTTGTAATTCCGTATCTTTCTAAGCCAGTTGTTCATATCTTTGCATTTCATACGGAATTTCTTAAGGCTGGTCTTGTGACCAACTATAAACTTACCCCTGCGACTTGTATCGCAATAATGGGTAAAACCAAGAAAGTCAAATGTGTTGGTTTTGCGATTCTGTCGGTTTGCGTTCTCTCGTTCATATCTGCCAAAACTGATTATGCGGGTTTTCTCTGGATGCAGTTCAAGGTCAAACTTCGCAAATCTTTCCCGCAGTGCCTGCTCTATGCGTTGGGCATCGCCCTTGTACTGCACCATACAGATAAAATCATCTGCATAACGCACAAGGTGACATGCTCCTCTTGCCTGCGGTTTTACTTTCTTTTCAAACCACAGGTCGAGTACATAGTGCAGGAATATATTGGAAAGTATTGGGCTAAGATTGCCACCTTGCGGCGTACCCTGTTCGGTCGCAACGATTTGGCCTGCTTCAAAGTACCCCGCCTTCAGAAATCTGCGTATCAACAGCAGAAAACTCGGGTCTTTGATGCGGACTTGTAAAAACTCCATCATCCATTTGTGTGAAACATTATCAAAGTAACCCTTGATGTCTGCCTCAATCACATAGCTGATAGGCTTTGTCATAATCGTTTTATCCACAGCATTGATTGCCTGATGGCAGTTTCTCGCCGGCCGAAAACCATACGAACAGTTCAAGAAATCCGCTTCGTAGATTGCCTCTAATATCCGGCTAATCCCCTTCTGCACTATTTTGTCTTCAAGTGCAGGCAGGCCGAGTGGGCGTTCTTCATGCTCGTTCTTTGGTATATAAACACGTTTGGAAGGCAACGGCTTATACCGCTTTACCTTTAACCGTGTCACCAAATTATTAAGGTTCCCGTCCAAATCCTTTCCGTATTCGGTCCAACTTACACCATCTATGCCACTTGCCCGGTCCCTGCCGAGACTATAGTAGCACTCCTTCAGAAACCTAACGTTTAGCAAATGTGCTAAGCTCGTAAACTGTAGCTCAGGTTCCTTTCGGGCCCGTTCTGATATGAGGGCTAATTTTGTCTGCGTTGAGTTATCCATCTCCGTGTACGGCTCCCGCATACTCATCCCTCTGCATCTTACTGCTAACCCCTTCGAGTGAGCACAAGCTCTCGCCGGGCATTACCCCGACTACACCTCTACTGCGAGTTAGTCCGACTACCATATCGCCATACTTCCGCCTTGCCT
>CAJVYN010000261.1 GCA_913009355.1 uncultured bacterium
TTTTTTTAATGATACGGCGACCACCGAGATCTACACTCTTTCCCTACACGACGCTCTTCCGATCTCCAATGCAATCGTCAACAAATGCGACCGCCCTGCCTAACAATTCGGAAAGTCTCTTAGCTACCGGAGTCAGAGACAACTTCTCATTTCTCTGGCCCTTGGGTCGGCCAAGATGGCTCATCAGAATCAGCGCACCGCCGCCTTTTAGAATCCTGTTTATTGTGGGCAGGGCCTTAACAATTCGGTCATCGCTGGTAATATTGCAATTCTCATCCAACGGAACGTTGAAATCACACCGCATTAAAACCTTCTTGCCCTGCACATCAATATCAGCAACAGTCTTTTTCGCCATTTCCTATTCTGCCCACTTCTTAATCTTTATCTTCAATCCTTTTCTTACATTGCCGCTATTTTTTCCATAATATCAACGGTGCGGTTCGAATAACCCCATTCATTATCATACCAACTGACAACCTTAACACACCTGCCCATTACTATTGTGCACAGAGAATCGAAAATACTCGAAGCAGGGTCATTAACGATGTCACTGCTGACGATTGGCTCATCACAATAAACCAGGATACCCTTCATTGGCCCTTCCGCCGCTGCTTTTATCGCTGCGTTTACTTCATCGACCGTAACGTCCTTCTTAACATTAACCACCAGGTCAACAATACTTCCGACCGGAATAGGCACGCGAATAGCAAAACCGTCGAGCTTGCCGTCAAGTTCAGGAACAACCTTGCCGATAGCTTTTGCCGCACCGGTGGTGGTGGGTATCATATTCGCCGCCGCTGCCCGGGCACGACGAAGGTCCGAATGAATCATATCCGCCACATTCTGGTCGTTGGTATAGGCATGAATGGTGGTCATAACCCCCTGCTCAATGCCAAACGCATCGTTGAGGGTCTTGCACAAAGGTGCAAGGCAGTTGGTGGTGCAGCTCGCGTTCGATACACACTTAACGTCACTGGTAAGCTTATCATCGTTGACACCCAGGACGATAGTCGCGTCGATATTATCCTTTGCCGGGACGGTCAGCACGACCTTGCGTGCACCAGCGGTAATGTGGTCGCCGTAGCCGCCTTTGGACGATTCTTTTGTGCGGAAAATACCGGTCGATTCCACCACAATTTCAACGCCCATTTCTTTCCACGGCAGTTCAGCCGGATTTCTAACAGCCAAAACCTTGATGGTCTTGCCGTCAATGGTCATCTCGCCGTCCCCCGCCTCGACCGTACCGCCCCATTTGCCCATCACGGTATCATATT
The DNA here is from genome assembly GCA_913009355.1 of uncultured bacterium. Taxonomy (GTDB): domain Bacteria; phylum Planctomycetota; class Phycisphaerae; order Sedimentisphaerales; family Anaerobacaceae; genus CAJVYK01. The sequence continues at coordinate 1,275 of CAJVYN010000261.1, forward strand.
TGAACAGGTGCGCCAGACTCTTAGCGTCCGCCAGGTCATTAATTGCTACTAATTCCAGATCACCCTGTCTTTGCATAATAATTCTTGTTACGGCTCTGCCAATTCTGCCGAACCCGTTAATTGCAACCTTCGTCGCCATTTGTAAATCTCCTTACCTTTCGTTACTGTAAATGCGATTTCCGCCGGTTTATTGCCTCGTAACAAACGAGAGGGCTACTTTATTTGCAGCCGGCCCATTTTGCAAGAGTTTTTTTGCCGTTTTGTGTAACATATCTGCTCGCTGCGCAATTATATCTATGATAGTTGCTATGCCGTAAGGCATCCTCCGTAAGGAGTCCTTAGGACTGCGGATCCGCTCTTGAAGCTCTGCGGTAATTCTTAACTGAAGAATCTTTCGTGGCTCTACCGGGGTTCAAATCAACGCTTTGTCTGGTTCGGCTTTCGTAAAATCCTCTTCGACCTATTTCTGCCGTAGTAGGGATACTTGTCTAAAACATCTCCCTTTCCCAGAACACGTGGGTCTTTCGTAGCGGTCAGTTCGGCCATCAGAGCGGCAGCAAGTTCGCTTTTCACCTCGGCATACCCGGCCTGGCCGGCGACATTGTGCAATTGCGCAGGGTCCTTTCGCAAATCGTACAATTCCTCAGCCGGGCGTTTTTCAAAGGCCAACTCGAACAGCTTTCTGACCTTCGGGTCATTGCGGTGAGCCATCATATAAGACTTTGTGGGCGAGGCATCAACGTCACCGTATGGCTGTCCCTGGTATGTAAACTCGGCCCTTGGGTCACCGGCAGGCCAGCGGTCGGGCTTAAAGTTGCGTATATAAAGGAAATCATTCGTGCGGACCGCCCGCATAGGATATCCCACATTGTTTTTCCGACACCCCGCGTGGCGTTCCATACCGGTAAATACCCTGTCACGTTTCGGATTCACCCATCCGGAACTGTCGGATATCAGCACGTCCAGAAAGCTGCGTCCTGTCATAGCTGCGATGGGTCTCAATCCAGCTGCTTCCAGAAATGTCGGCGCTAAATCCGTCAAACTGACAAAGTCCTCCACAACCCGGCCACCCTTGACTTTCTCGCCCCAGCGAACCGCAAGCGGCATATGCGTTCCTAAATCGTAAAGGTTGGCTTTGCATCGCGGGAACGGCATACCATTATCGCTGGAGATTACCACCAGCGTGTTGTCCAGTTCGCCGTTTTCTTCCAGCACCTTCAGCATCTGACCGACTTTACTATCGAAGCGCTGAACCTCCCAGTAGTAGTCACAGATGTCCGCTCGGACCTGTTCGCTGTCAGGAAGGCACGATGGCACGGTAACATCCTGAATTCTCATACCGCTGTTCACGCCGGCAAGCTTCTTATATGGCCGGTGAGGGTCATAGCCGCCGAACCAGAAGCAGAACGGCTTATCAGCGGGACGGGCTTTTAGAAACTGCCCGAAGTTCACATACTCCTGCCCTGCGGGGTTGCGTTTTCGCCCTCCCGCTTTGTAATCGCCGGGGCCCCATCCCTTGTGGGCAAAGCCCACATGATAACCAGCCCGTTCCAGTATATCGGGATACACCTCAAACTTCGCCGGCAACGGGCTGTGAAGATTAACGCCCTCCTCAAGCCGCCAGTGCCACTGCCCGGTCAGTATCGATGCGCGGGACGGGGTGCAGGATGGAGTGGTAACAAAGGCATTTTTGAACAACACACCCTCATGGGCCACACGGTCGAACGTCGGCGTTCTGATAACGCTGTCCCCT
>CAJVYN010000262.1 GCA_913009355.1 uncultured bacterium
AGAAACATGCTTCTAGTCCGGCTTTGACAGGATTTACAAGATTTTTTTATTTTTTATTTTTTTTTTCAAGCAGAAGACGGCATACGAGATAAAGGAATGTGACTGGAGTTCAGACGTGTGCTCTTCCGATCTGGCTAAATAAATCTGGCTAATATATCCACATAACATAAAACGCGCAAGTACCTTGAAAACTTTACTCAAGAAGCGTTCATTTTTTGCAATTTTCGCCTCAAAAGACACGTATTTCCCATCATTTTTGCGAATTTTTACGAACTTTCACATCACTTTTCGGGATTACTTGCGCCTTTGATTGAAAATTTCCCCAGCCATTCTGATCTGACCCGGATTTATGTACCAACCTTGATTAGAGAGTTATCCATCTGTTCTGTCGTGTATTGCTGGAGCTGAGCCGTAGGCGAAGCGGAAGAAATACACGATGCCGCAAACGCCGCCGGGGTCATATAGCCCAACCCACTGTGCGGACGGCGATTATTGTATTCCAGCCGCCAATCCTCTACAAGAACTTTCGACTCCTTCAATGAATAAAACACCTCACGATTCAAAATCTCATCACGTAACTTGCCGTTAAAAGACTCAATGTAACCGTTCTCCCAGGGACTGCCCGGCTCAATATAAAGTGTCTCAACATGCTTTAGCTGCAACCATTTCTTAATCGCATCAGCAATAAACTCAGGCCCGTTATCACTGCGGATAAACTTCGGTACTCCGCGAACCATAAACAAATACTCCAGCACTGCAATAACATCATTCGCCCGAATCGATCGGTTAATCTCAATGGCTGGACTCTCTCGTGTAAACTCATCCAGAACCGTCAACAGCTTAAGCCTTCTGCCGTCTTCTGTCTGGTCGCTCATAAAATCATATGTCCATACATGATTGGGATATTCAGCCTTTTTGACGGCACAACTGTTCTCTGAACTGCCCTTTGCCTTTTTGAACTTACGTCTGTAAGGCACCTGTAAGCCCTCCTTTTGCCATATCCGCTGAACACGCTTGTGATTAACATTCCAGCTATCCTGACGCAGCTTGGCCGTAATCATCCGGTAGCCGTATCGCTTATGTTTTTTCGCAAGCCTCTTTATCTCTGCGGTCAAGGCCTTGTCCCTATCCGGCTGCTTTGTTCTATAACGCTGTGTCATTCTCGGCTGACTGATAACCTGGCATGCCCGACGTTCAGAAACATTCTTATGTTGTTTTGCGTGTTCTGCTGCTTTGCGTTTCCGTGTCGGGCTCAGTAATTTCCCGATAACGTTTCTTTGAGAATCGCATTGTCCAGCGATAAATCCGCCACCAGCTTTTTGAGCTGAGTATTTTCTTTTTGAACCGCCTTGAGTTGTTTGATCTGGCTGAGTTTCATTTGGCCGTATTGCTTTCGCCAGTTGTAGTAGGTGGCATCGCTGATTCCCAACTGCCTGCAGACCTGATCTACTGTCTGGCCCTGGGCCAATTTAGCTTCAGCCTCACGGAGCGATTTTACTATTTGTTCCGGCCTGTGGTACTTCCTTTTCATAAGAGCATCCTTTCTGTAAAAACCAACTGATTTTATCGGATACTCTCTAATTGGCAATGGTACAGTTTTAGGGGGTCAGGCCACTATCATTAACCATTAAATCAGAGAAAGGACTTAAAATGCAAAAAAGTAGTTCGGCAGAATCGGAAAAGAACTTGAACAAAGTTATCAAAATTGACGAAGCTCGCATAAAAAATCATCTCGGCGAAATGGTACGAAGCACGGTCGAGGAAACTCTCAACGACATGCTCAACGCCGAGGCCGATCGGCTCTGTAATGCCCAACGTTATGAACGTACTAAAGCCAGAACTGATGGCCGGGCCGGCCATTACAAGCGTAAGTTGCACAGCAGAGCGGGAGAAGTTGAATTGAAGATTCCCAAGCTTCGCAGAGCAAAATTCGAGACAGCTATTATCGAACGTTACAAACGCAGAGAATCCTCCGTTGAAGAAGCATTGATGGAGATGTATCTGGCGGGCGTCTCTGTTCGGCGAGTTGAGGATATAACCGAAGCTCTTTGGGGCATGCGTGTAAGTGCAGGTACCGTCAGTGATCTCAACAAGAAGATGTACGAACGGATAGACAAATGGCGTAATAAAAGAATAGAAGCAGTGTCTCCTTATGTGTATCTTGACGGTATCAGCTTAAAACGCAGTTGGGGCGGCGAGGTCCGCAACGTTTCTGTATTGGTTGCTATCGGCGTGGGCCAAGACGGCTTCCGTGACATACTGGGTATTGCTGAGGGCTGTAAGGAAGATAAGGCCGGCTGGAGTAACTTCTTACGTTGGCTGAAGAAACGCGGCCTGAAAGGAACCGAATTGTTTATATCGGACAAATGTATGGGGCTTGTCGAATCGCTGGCAGAGGTTTTTCCGGACAGCAAATGGCAGCGATGTATGGTGCATTTTTATCGTAATGTGTTCAGTGTTGTGCCGAATGGCAAGATGAAAGCCGTTGCTGCAATGCTTAAAGCCATCCATGCCCAGGAAGATGCCGAGGAGGCCTTGAAAAAAGCCGGTGTTGTCGCAGACAAACTCGATAAGATGAAGCTTTCCAGAGCAGCTGCCAAGGTCCGTGAAGGTATCGCAGAGACTCTTACGTATTATCAGTTCCCTGCTGAGCATCGTCGTCAGATCAGGACGAATAATCCAATGGAACGAATTATGCGTGAGATTCGCCGCAGGAGCCGTGTGGTAGGCTGCTTTCCTGACGGCAACAGTGCTTTGATGTTAGCGGCTGCGAGATTAAGACACATCGCTGGTACCAGGTGGGGTACGAGGCGATATATGAATATGGATCGGCTGAGAGAATTTAAGCAGGAGCAGGAAGTTGAGTTGGCGATGAGTGCGTGATGTTCCGATAAAGTTCAGCCCCCTTAAGGGGGCTATAGCAAGGAGATTAACAGTTAGCCCATTGACAAGATAAAGACCTATGAAAAAAAGTGCGAAAGATTCTTGACACTACC
>CAJVYN010000263.1 GCA_913009355.1 uncultured bacterium
CCGCAGTGGAAACGTTAAGGATATAAACGACCCGACTTTTTCAGACTGGACAGAACTGGTAGAAGTGACCGAGCCGATACAACTGCGATGCCCGCTCGGCAGATTCTGTCAATATAAACTTGTGCTGCAGAGCAAAGACGGACGCCGAAGCCCACTTGTAAGAGAAGTTGCTGTTGCACATACCGTCCCTAATCTGGCGCCGAAAGTCGAATCGGTCGGTGTCAGCCGAATCAAGGCGGCTGGGAAAACGGGGATGTTCAAAATCAGCTATAAGGCCAAAGACGACAACGGCGATAAGCTGATTTATAAAATAGATTTTAAGAAAATCGGATGGGCGGGAAACTGGATTGAGATTGAAGACGAAGTTGAAGCGGACAGCTTCGTCTGGGACGGTAAAACTGTAGAAGACGGCAGATACGAAATCAGAGTGACAGCGAGTGATGAAAGAAGCAATACCGCTGAAACGAAACTGGCAGGCAGCAGGATAAGTGAGCCGGTGGTTGTCGATAACACAGGGCCGGTTATTAAAGATTATTTCGTCGAGAATCTTCAGAATAAACCCGTTAAAATTACGTTCAGAGTGGTTGACGAATTGAGCGCTGTCGGGAAGGTGCATTATACCGTTAACAGTAATGATAAATGGATAGGTGTTGTGCCGGACGATTTGGTGTATGATACGATGAGTGAAGACTTTACCATTATAGTGGAAGATTTGGAAACAGGGGGCAACATAATTGCAGTCAGAGTCAGCGATGACGTTGGTAATACGACGTATAAGAGCTTTGAATTGAAAATTGAGAATTAAAAAAATAGGACACAGAATACAGGACACTGGACACAGAATACAGGATACAGGAAAAACTTAGCCACGAATTAGCACGAATGGACACGAATAAAATTAGTAAAAAAAACAGTGTAAATCAGTGTTAATCTGTGTCAAAAAAAAAGACAAAAATTTATCGCTGAGAACGCTGAGAGAAAAAGAATACAGGACACTGGACACAGAATACAGGACACAGGACACAGAATACAGGACACTGTCCTGGGGACTCCCAAGGAGAACTTTGAATTCAGAATTACACGAAATACGGTATATAGAATTTGGAAAAATCGCTGAGATTGTCGAGTCGCTTTGCATAACGGCTTGTTATGAACTGGGCGGTGATGTTGTAGCTGCTCTTAAAAAAGCGGTGCAGAAAGAATCAAGTCCGGCGGCGGTGAAGATATTAAATCAACTTATCGAAAATGCCCGCATAGCAGCGGCTGAAAAGATACCGCTGTGCCAGGATACCGGCCTTGCAGTGGTCTTTATCGAACAGGGAGCAGACGTAGTTGTTAAGCGGCCTGCCGGACAGCCGGGGACGACGCTGCTCGATGCGGTCAATGCAGGTGTTAAGGCCGGCTACGAAAAGGGGTATTTGCGAAAAAGCGTTGTCGCTGACCCCCTGAATAAACGTGAGAATACCGGCTCGAATACGCCCGCTGTAATTCATCAACAAATCGTGCCGGGCGATAAACTGAAGCTGGCTGTTATGGCTAAGGGCGGGGGCTGTGAGAATAAGAGCCGGTTCAGGATGTTTAAACCCACTGCGGAAAAAGCGGAAATAATCGATTGGGTTGTTGATGTTGTCAGGCGGGCCGGTGCTGATGCCTGTCCGCCGCTTATTATCGGGGTCGGGATTGGGGGTAATTTTGAGCTTAGCTGTCTGTTGAGTAAGAAGGCCCTGCTGCGAAAGCTGGGCGACAGAAACAGCGACCGGTTTTACGCAAAACTCGAAGAGGATTTACTTTCGGCTGTCAATAGACTCGGCCTGGGGCCGCAAGGACTCGGCGGCGATACCACCGCTTTGGATTGTCTGGTCGAAACTGCGCCCTGCCATATTGCGTCGCTGCCGGTAGCGGTAAATATCGAATGCCACAGCCATCGACACAAGTCAGCGGTTATTTAAGCCGATATAGCCGTAGCAGGTTTTAAGGTGTTGAATGAATTAATTGACTGTGAAGTGTATTTTACTTGTAAATATCTTATTTATATTACATAATTAAACCTGTAACATATGTCTGAATACGTCGAAATTTTGCTCTGATAACAAGGGTTGTATAAAATGGAAGGTTTAAATCGAGAAAGCCGACAAAGTATTTATTACAGTGTTAGCTTTATAACAGCGAGCGAATGGCTTTCTAACACGATGAAACGGTTGGACTTTCAAAGACTCATGGCGGAGAACCAATTGGATTTCCCCCAAACCAGTGCAGGAGTACGCAATTTCACGTTCATTCGAACGGAACAATCCCCTTTGCAGGTTAAAACTGCATCGTTAGGTCCCAGGGTGTCGAGCATCTCGATAAGCTCAGAAAGGCCCGTTCATAATCTTGATCTATTTGTTAAGGAGGCGGAGGTTGTATGTAATGCGTATCATCAAACTTGCTTAAGCATACCGTGTCAAATTCTGCAATGCGGGGTAAACATTCGACATTTATATAGCTGTGAAGATCACGCATTTAAATATTTGTGGGAGAGCCGTCTTGGGCAAAAAGGAGAAGATTTTCACTACCTGGGTAGGCCTGTTTTAGGCGGTGGACTACGCTTGTTTATGCCGCCTCTCAAAGAAGACACTGAACCTGTTCAGATTGAAATTAAGATAGAATCTTTCCTCCAGGAATCGCAAAAAATGTTTATTGAGACAGTTTTTGTCTGGCCTCAACCCAGATTGTTATCGAAGGATGACAAGTTTGACCCGGCATTTCGTTTGACAAAAGTGGAAAAATATGCTACAAGTAAGGTATTAGAGTTCATCTTAAAACCGGAGCCAAAATGAAGATAGGGGACATAGCAACAGAAACCTGGGGGCAGCCGCCAATCTACGTTATACAATGGAAAGCGATGGTGAAAACCTGTACGCCACCGAGCTTGATGATTTTTACGGAGAGCTTGCTTACATTAACTGTGACGTCAGTAGATCGGAAGAG
>CAJVYN010000264.1 GCA_913009355.1 uncultured bacterium
AAGCTTTAACGCAATACGCAATACGATATACGCAATACAACATTTGGTATGGCTGAGCAATTAATAATAAGTATCAGTGGATTGAGAGGTATCGTCGGAGAAAACCTTACCGCATCCATCGCCGCCGAGTACGGAAGCGCCTTCGGTGCATTTCTAAGAAACAGGCACTTCGGGGCACAGAGCACGAGACACGAGGCACGATTGTCTGTGTGTATCGGCGCCGATTCCCGGCCCAGCGGCCAGATGCTGAAATCAGCGGTAACAGCGGGGTTGTGCGGTGTCGGAATTGACGTGACAGATTTGGGAATAGTAACAACACCCGGCGTCGGGATTATGGTAAGAGAACTCGGCTGTGCAGGCGGAGTTATTATTACCGCATCCCATAATCCGATTCAATACAACGGCATAAAACTATTACTCGATAATGGTATCGCTCCGCCGACAGAGGCATCTGAACAAATCAAGAAGTATTTTTACAATAAAGATTTCACCTTTGTCGATTCGGCTAACTGCGGCAAGAAAACTACCGAAAACCAAACCGATACCATACATATCGCTAAGGTTATGGCGATAATTGACAAAGAGACAATCTCGGCAAAGAAATTCAAAGTTGTCCTGGACTGTGTCAACGGAGCAGGGGGGCGGGTTACGAAAAAAATGCTGGCTGAACTGGGCTGTGTGATTTCCGCAATAAATGATGAACCCACCGGCTTGTTCGCTCACGGCCCCGAACCAGCTGCTGAAAACTTGACCGCTCTTTGTGAAGCGGTAAAAACAAAACAAGCCGATATCGGGTTCGCACAGGACCCCGATGCCGACAGATTGGCAATAGTCGATGAAACCGGAACTTATATCGGTGAAGAATATACGCTTGCCCTGGCGGCAAAATACATCTTCAGCAAAAAAACCGGCAGTGCGGCGACAAATCTTTCGACATCGAGAATGATAAATGATATCGCCGAAAAGGCCGGCGGGCAGGTTTACCGCAGCGCTGTGGGAGAGGCAAATGTTGCAGCGGCAATGCTCGAACACAACTGCATCATCGGCGGAGAAGGCAACGGCGGAGTAATTGATTTGAGAGTCGGGCCGATACGTGACAGCCTTGTCGGTATCGGGCTTGTCCTGCAGTTAATGGCTGAAACCGGAAAAACAATAAGTCAACTGGTCAGTGAAATCGACGGCTATTATATGAGCAAGGATAAATTCACCGTAGAGAAAATACAAGCTCAGCAAATTCTGAATTCGGCAAAAAAACTCTTTACCAATGCAAAACTGGATACCACCGACGGCTGCCGATTCGATTTCGACGACGGCTGGATACACCTGAGGACCAGTAATACCGAGCCGGTGATGAGAATTATGGTCGAAGCAAAGAATAAGACAATCGCACAAAAATATATAGACGCAGTCTCGAATATCCGCAAAGAAATACTACACCGACGGGGCGGATAAAAAGGACAAAAAATCCCCCCACAGGGGTTGGGGTTATATAATATTGAGATGGACGACACGAAGCAAAAAAATGCCGGCAAGCAGATAAAATCTGTTACAAATCTTGCTATCGTCACAAACGCTGTTCTTTTTATTTTCAAACTCTCGGTCGGTTTTCTGTACGGCTCGGTAGCCCTGATCGCCGACGGGATGCACTCACTTTCCGATATGACCACCGACCTGGCTGTTCTTCTGGGCCTCAAACTCAGTTCAAAAGAACCCGACCAAAACCACCCTTACGGCCACGGCAGAGCTGAAACCTTCTCGGCAGCCCTTATCGCTTTGTTTTTGCTCTTAGTCGGCGCAGCTTTTGTTTACTACGCAGCTACCAACATAACCAAAGGTAATCTCAGCAGCCTCCACATAGCAGTACCGATAGTTGCGATAATCTCCATTATCGTTAAAGAACTGCTTTACAGGATAACTAAAAGAGCTGCTGTTAAATCTCACAGCACCGCTCTATACGCCAATGCCTGGCACCAACGAAGCGACGCCCTGAGTTCGGTAGTCGTCTTAACAGGTTTCATGTCGCTGAAATTCGGTTTTGTTTATGGCGACGGAATAGCCGCTATCGTGGTTGGCCTGATGATAATCCTGGTCGCTGTTCGAATAATCGGTGACTGCCTTGGCGAATTGACCGAAAGCGCCATCGACCAGGGTACAATTGAACACATAAAACATATAATCAACGATAACTGTTCAATACGCCGATGGCACAAACTGCGAACACGCACGGTCGGCAGAGAAGTCTTTCTTGACCTGCACATCCTTGTTGACCCAAACCTGAACATAGCCGCCGCACACGAAATAGCTGAAAGCCTGGAAAATGCCCTGCATTCCCAGATTGCCCGCCCGGTTAATATAACCGTGCATATCGAGCCGGATATGCCGGCTCTGAGAAAGTAAATTTACAAAATCTAAAATATGAGCCAAACCACCGAAGACACAAAGAAGTGTAAAGTGCCTAAAGTTTGAAGTGTCTAAAGTTGTGGAATTTTTTTTAACTTTAGCTCACTTTAGTTCACTTTAGCTCACTTTTAACTTTATTTCACTCTGTAAATCTCCACCTGTCGTCCTCGATATGAGTGATAGTGAATTTACCTTTCAGGATTTTTCCGTCTAATTGCAGTTCCTTGCGATGTTCGCTGCCACTTAACAGTTGATATGTACCAGCATCAGCTATTTTCACGCTGCCTTTACCTTTGTTTACGCTTCCTTCGTAGGACAAAAACTTTAGCGGATGATCAAAGATTTTAATGGCAGTGGTTGTCTGATGCGGTAATTTTACCGGCGGCAACTCAAGCTGATACGTCTCTAAAACGCCACCGGCCTCTAACATCAAATCCCAGCGAACCCGGCTGGGGCCTGTGTGAGATCGGAAGAGCGTCGTGTAGGGAAAGAGTGTAGATCTCGGTGGTCGCCGTATCATTAAAAAAAAAAACACAGCAA
>CAJVYN010000265.1 GCA_913009355.1 uncultured bacterium
TGAATTACTATGACAGCTATCGCACTGAACGACTTAGCGCCAATATGATACAGGCCCAGCGTGATTACTTCGGCGCACACACATACGAACGTCTCGACAGGGAAGGTGTTTTTCATACCGAATGGCTGGCCCCGCCACAGGTGAAAAAATAAACTGTTTTGAATGCCCGGATAATTTGGTCTGCAAAATCAACAGCTTTTCGATATTATCAGTTCCGGATGACATATCATCGTTTGTTCAAATGTCCACCTGCTCTCCGATTTTTCGGGCAGAAGCCCGAAAAATCGGGGCGACAGGACTTGAACCTGCGACCTCGTGACCCCCAGTCACGCGCGCTAGCCAAACTGCGCCACGCCCCGATGACTGGGTCATTGTAGAGATAGTTGTCGGCAGAGTCAAACGCAAAAGTCAAATGGTCATAGCTGCAAGCTACGCTTTATATAGGCAACAGTATTCTGAAAGGTTTTGCTCTGTTGAAAACAGTCGCCAACGTCATTTCGAGCGAAGGCCTCGCAGAGGCCGAAGCCGAAAAATCTAGTTAACAACCACGGGTTAAAACCCGTGGCATAGCCGCTTCGAGCTTCGCCCGTCCGCCTTTGGCGGATAACTTCATCTACGGGTTGAAGCCCGTAGAATTGCGGCAGAATATTAAAAAAACAGATTTCTCCACTTCGCGATGCTGCGCATCGCTCCGGTCGAAATGACAAGTTTTCAACAGAGCAAACGGCTTCTGCAAAATTTTTTGAATTTTTTTAGAAACTTCTTGACAAAGTTAGGCAAGACTAACTATATTGGGGGTAACTTACTTATAAGGATAATGGTAAAAAGGGTTATGGTTCCAGCAAGAAGCAATAATTTAAGTGCCTCTTTGGAAGATTATCTTGAGGCCATCTTTAATCTGGCCGGCGAGTCTAATGTGGCCCGCAGTAAGGACATAGCAAACTTGCTCAAGGTATCCAGGTCCTCTGTTACCGGCGCCTTACGGGTTCTGAAGAAGAAAGGGTTAGCCAATTATGAGCCGTATGATTTTGTTACGCTCACCAGGGCCGGCCGAACTGCCGCAGCCGAAGTTGTCCGAAAGCATAATGTCTTAAAGTCTTTTTTGACCGACGTGTTAGGTGTCGAAATAGATATTGCCCAGCGGGCCGCTTGCAAAGCTGAGCATACGCTTGGGCCGGAGGTTATTGCAAGGCTTTTGTGTTTTATTGAATTTGTAACCCAGAGCAGCAGAAATGGTTGTGATTTAGCAGAAGAATTTAAGCGGTTTTGTAAAAAAAGGGTTGTAAAATAGCGATTCTCCGAAGGTTCTCTGCAATATGAATGTATGCTCGTATATAGAAGGGGGCGGATAGCCTGGTCCAGATTATTACTAATCTAATCGGAATATTTAAGCCGAGAGTAACTCGCTGCGCCGAGGAGGGCAGGCAAAGTTTTAAAGATTTAGATACGGTTGCTATCGTGGGCAGCCCCAATGTCGGTAAAAGCGTTATTTTTAATGCACTAACGGGTAGATATGTGACGGTTTCTAATTATCCCGGCACTACTGTTGAGGTCTCAAGGGGCAGGGGCAGATTTGATGGCAAAGATTATGGCATAATAGATACCCCCGGCGCCTATTCTCTTTTTTCTATAACTGAAGAAGAGAGAGTGGCCAGGTCCATTTTTTTGGAAGAGAGCCCGATAGTTGTCGTTCAGGTTGTGGATGCCAAGAATTTAGAAAGAATGCTGCCCTTTACCTTCCAGCTCATTGAGGCGGGACTTCCTTTGATATTGAATTTGAATATTATGGATGAGGCGGAAAAGCTGGGCTTATCCATAGATGTAGGGAAACTTCAACAGCAGTTAGGAATTCCCATTGTTGAAACCATAGCGACTAAGGGCAAAAACATAGATGAGCTTAGAAGAAGAATTGCTTCTTATAGCCCAAAGAATCTGAAAAGTAACATTGTCTCTTACGACAAAGATATAGAAAAAGCTTTAGAAAAAATAGAGTCGCATCTTACATTCGAATATCGGTTATCTAAACGTTCGATAGGGCTGCTTCTGCTTTTAGGGGACCAGGAACTCATCGAGGTTGTATCAGCTGAAGAAAAGGATAATTACCGTAAAATACAAAAGGTCGTGGATAAAACCAGAGGCAAATATTCTCACCCTTTGAATTACGTTATTACTGTAGAAAGGCAGAAGGTGGCAAGCGAATTTTGCGATAGGGTTATTTCTCTTGGGAAAATACAAAAGGCCGGCTTTAGAGAGAAGCTAAGTCAGCTTACTATGAATCCCTGGACGGGATTTCCTTTATTTCTTCTTATTATTTTCGGCTTTTATGAATTTGTGGGTGTATTTGGCGCACAGACCTCCGTTGATTTTTTGGAAGAGACTGTGTTCGGAGAATATATCAATCCCTTTGTGACCAGGTGGGTTTGTTCTATTATTCCCTGGCAAGTGCTACAGGAGCTTTTTGTGTACGACTACGGAATAATCACGCTGGGGGTAAGATATGCCGTAGCGATAATTCTGCCGATAGTAGCTACGTTCTTTATCGCTTTTTCTATTATTGAAGACACCGGCTATTTGCCGCGGCTGGCTATGCTCATTGACCGTGCCTTCAAAAAAATCGGTCTTAATGGAAGGGCGGTAATACCGATTGTCCTGGGTTTTGGCTGTGATACTATGGCGACAATGGTAACCAGGACCCTGGAGACGAAAAGAGAACGGATTATCGCATCCATACTTTTGGCTTTAGCTGTCCCCTGCTCAGCGCAGTTAGGTGTGATACTGGCGCTGCTGGCCGGGAATGCCAAGGCATTATGGATTTGGATTGCAGTTATGTCATTTATCTTTATCTTTATCGGCTATCTGGCCTCGAAGGTTATGCCGGGTG
>CAJVYN010000266.1 GCA_913009355.1 uncultured bacterium
TGTTTTATGATATTTTTTTTTTTTTTTTTATTTTATTTTTTTTTTATTTTTTTTTTCAAGCAGAAGACGGCATACGAGATAAAGGAATGTGACTGGAGTTCAGACGTGTGCTCTTCCGATCTAACAAAAAACTTCTCTGGAATAACGGCAAAGTTGACCAGGGAATTATTGACGATTATTATGCTGATTTGACAGCTCGCAATTTTTCGCCGCATACCTGCGCCTCGGCGATAGAGATTTCTCGGCCGGTCAATCTGAAAAAATGCCTGCGGGCAATCGATACCTGCAACGGCGTTGTCCGTGCGGTAACCGACGAAGAAATTTGTGACGCAAAAGCAATTATAGGCAAACACGGATTGGGGTGTGAGCCGGCTTCTGCGGCGACAATCGCAGGATTAAAACATCTGCGCTCTGAGGGCCTAATCGGAGCCGACAGCCTAGTCGCCTGTGTCCTGACCGGCCATCCGCTAAAAGACCCCAACGTAACGGTCGATTACCATAAAGAAAACAAAAGCCAATTCAGCAATCCGCCGGCAGAAGCGCCGAACGACCTCGATGAAATAATCAAGCTGATAAGATAATATGTGAATCGAAACGCTTAATATTGTTTTTGGTTTCTTCTGGCGGATATTGCTCTTGAGCGTTTTTTTACTTTGGCTGCCAATTTAGTAACGCCGCCGGGCCAGTCCCGGCCAGCGTAAGATTCAATAAACAGCCGTCGTATTGTGTCATCGAAGTACTTATCCAGCATACTGTGGTCTAGCGCCCCCAGGTTCCGTATCTGCTGGTTTTGATTTGTTACATTACGTGCCATCCGGTGCAAATCGATAACTGCAAATTCCCACTCTCCCAAACCTGGATTTTCTTTTATGAATATGTGCCACAAATATAAATCGGGCAGACTGACATTCAGGTTGTGTATCCTGCGCACGAAGTGGGCCAAACCCACAATAATTTTCTCTTTCTGCTCGTTTTTCAGAAATTGCCATTTCTGTCCGACAAAATCCGTCAGGGCATGGCCCTGTAGTTTTTCAGTAATAATGAAGGATTTGCTCTCCAGGCCGAACCTGGTCTGTTCGCCGTAACAAACCGGCCTGTATGTTTCGATGTCGTTACAGAAAAGCAGTTTCGTATTTTCCCATTCGGCTCGTGCCTGCGAAACAAATCGTCCGAAATTACGCAGGGTAAAAAGCATATCCTTGAAATGCGGGCGGTGAAACCGTTTTATGAAGAATACTTTTGATTCGGCTGCAATATCGAAACTTAATAAGTTTACGTCTCTTTTATTGTTTTTATTTATTTGTTTGCCGCCGGAAAATCTGAACAAATCGTCAAATGAGCTAAGCCCAAATTCGACAAAAATCGACTGCCATGAATCGGCAAAAACCACTCTTTCCACCACACACTCCCCGTCTCTAAAAATCTTTACTTATAAGTTTGCTATAATTGTCCATAATGTACCAATTCTATTCCCGCATCTTTGAAATACCGCTTTGTTCTTTCGCTGCAAAGAGCCTCAAGTTCAACCTCTCGCTGGTGCAGCAATCTGGTTTGCTGCCTATCCAGGCCGTCTTCAAATCCAGGATGGGTCATCACTTCTGCGGTTACCGCCGAATTGTATAAAGTAACCGCCTTGAAAAAATTCACGTCTATCCTGCCTGTATGCGCAACGCCGAGAAGTGCGTCTGTTTTCAGAAAACTCGTGTTCTGCATACGGTTTATCCTGGCCATAGTCCGAATCAGCCCTGCTCTTTTTTTCCCCCCTTCGCCGGTCAACGGCCAGGGCATTCGGGAAAGCTGTTTCGGCTCGAACGGCCAGCGTATAGCGGCAATTTCAAACCGCCCGGCCAGGTCGCACACTATCGGGAATATGGGCGGGAAGCTGTGGAAATGTTTGTGTGAGTCCAGATGGGTCGGCGTCAAGGCCTTGTCAAAAGCCCACTGAATTTGGGCGGTTAGCTCAACTCGTATGGCATTCCTGATTTTATGCCCCGCTATGGATAAAAGTGATAGCTTGAACGGTGAAAAAGCAAACCGGCTGTCGGCATCAAGCAAACAATCAACGCAGCTATCTTTCGATATGGGCCGGCCCTCGAACAGATTAAGATGGACTCCCACACCAAGGGTGGGCAGTTGCTTAGCTATTTCGACGGCTTCGTCGGCAGCCGGCATATTGGCAATAATCGTTGTACTGGTCAACACGCCGTCAGTATGGGCCTGAGCCACAGCCTTATTTACCCCCTCACAGAGGCCGAAATCATCTGCGTTTATTATGATTCGTTTATCCATCTGCAGCAAGTTTAAGCAGCACAGCCAATTTTGAATGTTGGAGCCGAGATTTCATAGGTCGTTAGTATTTTATGCGGATTAACAAAATTGGGAACTGAAATTATTTTGATTTTTTGGAAAAATTGGTGTTTTTTGTAAGTGAAGGGTTTGAAATTGGGTTTGTTTGGGTTTGTTTTCATGTAGTCTGAAATGGTGGTTCATTTTTATAATCCTTTGTTGAATAGAAGTTTAATTTCATTTTGGCTTTTCGGAAATTGGGTTTGTTTTGCATAATTAACTCATAGCCACAAAGGCACTAAGGCACAGAGTGATAGAGCGAATCTCAAAAAGCTTGGGCCTGCTGGCCCTACAGATATGAAATCTGAACTTCGCCTACGAGCGGTTTATCGTTTGCTTGCTGGCAAACATACGGGGATTTTAACATATTTTCAAACAAAAGTCAACAGAAAAACGGGTTTTTTAGTAACCGGTCAGTTATGGGTGGGAAGAGGCTTGTTATGACGAGTCGAAGCTGAAGATAGCTTTATTCGGATCGATATTGGTTTGTTCGGTGAGTTTGTCAAGGGCAGATTTAAAAGCTATCGTTAC
>CAJVYN010000267.1 GCA_913009355.1 uncultured bacterium
GCGCTTGCCAGTGATGTTTGCCGGCGAAATCTATTAAGGTATCGAGGTTTTCAACCGCCTGAAAATAGACGCTGCCTCCTGCTCCGCCGTTACCGCCGTCAGGTCCGCCTTTGGGAATAAACTTTTCACGACGGAAGCTAAGACAGCCGTTGCCGCCGTCACCTGCCTTAACCCAAATCTGTGCCTCGTCAATAAACATATTTCGTATCTCGCATAAAAAAAGGATGGTATAAAACCATCCCTTTCCTTTTACCGATTATTTTTGTTCTATCAAACGACGTGGACTTTTCGGCCCTGAAACTGTATTGTCCCGTCTGCGGTGGCGAACAATGTGTAGTCTTTGCCCATACCGACATTGCAGCCGGGAAAGAATTTTGTTCCGCACTGCCGGATGATGATTGAGCCTGCCTTTGCCGTCTGGCCGCCAAACAGCTTTACACCTCTATATTGCGGATTACTGTCTCTGCCGTTCCTCGAAGAACCCTGTCCTTTTTTATGTGCCATAGTTAACTGCCTCTAATCTCTAAAACTATCAATACTGTTATTCTATCCGTCTTAGCCGGCGCTGTCCAGAAAATTTTATGGCTGTATATATCCAGCCGTTTATGATTATTTCGCCTGCAAAATGGCCTTGATTTCGCTTAATGGCACCACTCCGACAGCAGCAAGTTTTATTTTACCTTCGGCGTCGATAAAGAAACTGCAGGGTATGCCGGTGATGCCGTAAATTCGCTTAACTCCGAACGGTTTCGGCATATTGCCTTTGTCAAGAAGAACTGTATAGTTAATTTTTTTCTCAGCGATGAACTTTTTCACTTTCGCAGGGTCCTCGTCTGATGCGGCTAATATTGCTAATTTGTCTTCGCCGATGGTGTTTCGTAATGCAATCAGGTGTGGGATTTCCATCTTGCAGGCCGGACACCAGGTTGCCCAGAAGATAAGTAAAACATTCCTGCCGCGGTAATCACTCAATTTGTGCTGCTTGCCGGCGGTGTCGGTTAAAGTAAAGTCCGGCGCTGTTTTGCCATACCATGATGTATAACCCGGCCCCCAGGACTTTGCGGCTTTAATGATATCGTCCAGACTTACCTTAGCGCTGGCGGCAGGTTTGGTCTCTGTCTTTGCAGATTCGCCCGCACTTTTAGTGAGCGTTTCAGGTTTTGTAGATTTGCTGTTGCTTTCCAGAAGCGGTTTATCTGACGAACGTTCGTGTTGTTGATGCTCTGCCTGGGTCTGTTCGGCAGGTTGTTGTTTTGCTCCTTCTTTTTCCTCTTTGCAGCCTGCTATTGTGGTGAATATAACTACAGGAATCAGAACCATTAGCCAAAGACCTGTTTGTTTCCACTGCTCGAACATTTCGTATTCCTTTCTATTAATACAATACTTGCTGGTGAACGAGATTAATATACCGTGATTATACTATTGTGTAAAGGAAATTGCCCAATTTCCGGGTCCACTCGCTCACCCGAACCGGCCGTCTAATCTGAAAATGGGATTTGACAAGCGGCAGCAGGACGTGTTACCCTACGGTAAATACAAATGGCTGTTTTACTGTCGGCTGCGCAGCGCATTATGTAAAACACCCGGGCCACGATGGCCTGGACGGTTACGATTTTAGTTTTCGGGAGAAAGAAAGGCTACAGTTATGCAAGAAGAGAAAATTGCCGGCAAGAATATTTCGCGGCGTGATTTTATGGGCGGCGTAGCTGCGGCTACTGCGGCATTTACAATTGCGCCCCGGTATGTGCTGGCCAAATCCAGCCGGAGACCGCTGAGCGAAAAAGCCCAGGGCAAAAACTCGAACTGGATTGCAGAAACGTTTCGCAATGTATATTGGGATTTTAACACCTCGCCCAAGATACCGGACATAGCCGCCAATTTTGACCCTGAATTCGCCGGCGCTATGCTCAAACGTGCTCATATTCAGGCCATCTATTTTACCAGCAGAACTATGTACGGCTACTGCTATTATGACACCAAGGTCGGTGTCAAACAGCCCCATTTACAAAGGAATTTATTACCGGAGGTCATAGATCTCTGTCACCGTAACGATGTCAAGGTGATATCCACCTTTCAGCTCCTCTACGATGACCGCGTTGCTAAGGCTCATCCCGATTGGCGCGCCGTCAAAGCCAGTGGCAGACCTTATCTCACCTGGACAATGACCCCATTGTGCGTTAACAGTCCCTACCTGGAAAAATATGTGCTGCCCGAGTTGGCCGAACTGGTGGAACAATACGACATAGACGGAATCCTTTTCGACCCAATTGCTCACGGCCTTGAAGAGAAGTGGTGCTATTGTTCTTACTGCCAGGCCAAATTCAAAAAACGGTTCGGCGAAAAGATTCCGCAAAACAGGAAATCACCTCTCGGACTTCAATGTGTGAAGTGGCGGCGGGAGATTTTAGATGATTTCAGGCGCAGCTGCTGCGAGGCCGTTCACCGCATCAAGCCCGGCCTGCCCGTAACCATCAACAATGCCTTATGCGGCACTCACTATCCTTCTGACCCTCCGGATTATATAGATTTCCTCCACAAGGAAGTCAAAATGTTCACCGGCAAACATATGGACATTAGCTATTTCAGCCGCTACCTGGCAACCCTGGACAAACCTTTTCGTTTGCTGCCCAACCGGTTCCAGTCTGGCTGGGCCGACTGGGACCTAAAGCCCGTCGCTATGTTAAAGTATGAAGCCGCCGCTATGATTGCTAATGGCACTACATGCTGCGTTGGCGATCAGATCTACCCTGACGGCAGATTCGAGGAGCAGGTCTACAACAGCATAGGCGAGGGCTATGGGTTTATCAAGCAGCGAGAAGAGTTCTGTCGCCAGGCAAAGCCGGTGCCCTCAATTGCTATCCTGC
>CAJVYN010000268.1 GCA_913009355.1 uncultured bacterium
CCTGGTAAAGCAAAAAGTCACTGCCGTATCGGTATCGTTTGAAGATGAATCAGTTGCAAATTTTTTCGAGGATCAGGTCGAAGCAGGCAGAAAGCCCGAGCAGTTCGCCCGAATATGGCTGCATAGCCATCCTGGCAGTTCACCTGAGCCGAGTATGACTGATGAACAGACCTTTGCCAGAGTTTTCGGAAGTTGCGATTGGTCTGTAATGTGTATCGTTGCTCAGGACGGCGGTACTTTTGCAAGGTTGCGATTCAGCGCCGGCCCTGGCGGAGAAGTAAAGATTCCTGTTTGTGTAGATTACAACTATGAATTTGATGCCGCAGACTTTGAGGTTTGGCAACAGCAGTATAAAGCCAATGTAATCGAAGACCATATATTTTCTCTGACTGGTAAATCCAAGAGTACATCCGGAAAACAGGAGATCGAAACCGATATCTTTGGCAATAACGGCTTTGAAGAGGAATCGTTTTTCTCAAGCCAGGATATGCTCGGCGAAATCGATTCGATGGAGCCTGTGGAAAGAGAGATTTTCATGGAAGAGTTGGCAATAAGAAGCGATTTCTGGGATGAAAGTGAGGTGATCTATGAGTAGCGAAAGATATTCACGACAGGCAGATATCGTGCCGCGTGAAAGAATAATGGATTGCAAGGCAACAGTAATCGGCGTCGGTGCCATCGGTAGACAGGTAGCGATTCAGCTTACCGCTATCGGCGTACCGGTTTTGCAATTGATAGATTTCGACACGGTCGAGATAAGTAACTTGGCAAGCCAGGGCTTTATGCACAAAGACCTTAACAGACCAAAAGTTGATGCTACCGCCGAGTTTGTCAGAGAGATTAACGATTGTCTGCAGGTTGAAGTTTTACTCGACAGATTCAAACGGACAACACCTGTTGGCAACTGCGTTTTTTGCTGCGTGGATTCGATTATCGCCAGAAAACACATCTGGGATGCGGTAAAAGACAAGGTCAATTTCTTTGTGGATGGCAGAATGTCAGCCGAAGTCCTGCGAGTAATAACAGCCTGTGATGAGAAAAGCAGAGAATATTATTCACAGACATTATTTGCACCAGCCGAGGCTCATGCAGGCCCATGTACTGCCAAAACAACCATCTATTGTGCCAATATCGCTGCTGGCTTTATGCTTGCACAGTTCACGAAGTATTTACGTTTATTGCCGGTTGATCCTGACATACAGGTCAATCTACTGGCTTCGGAGATCAACGTTGGTGTGTGTTAATTAATGTTAACCAGAGCTTAGCGATAGTTCTCAATGGATTGTCGCTAAGCTTTTTTTATTTATTGAAAGCCTTTATAAATTTTGAACTGATCCATCGATTATCTTCGCAAAACAGCGCAACATATAAATAATAGTAATTCCTTTCCCAAGTATCATCATAAATTAACATAAAAAAAGACACCCCCACGAAATCACACAATCATATCTTTCCCGGTTGGGGCGTGATATGGTTTTGTGATTTCGTGGGGGTGTCTTTTTGTAAAACAGTTCAAATATTATAAGCTATTTGAAACTGATTAAGACATCATGAAAATAGATCCATACAAACATAAAGAAGTTTTTCTAAAGTGGAAAGACAAGACCATAAACGGTATTGATGGAATAAGCAAACCCAATTCTGACATCATCCTTCAATATATCTCGGATATGGAGAATGGTTTGAATGTTTCCTCCAAAAGCGTAAAAGGACCAAGGAGCTATATTCGTCTAAACAATCTAAGGCAAAGAATGATCTTTCTTGCAAAGAGCATTGAGCAACACTGTAGTATTAACCTGCCCGACATAAGCGAAGAACAGATTATAAAGTTCTTTAACGCAATGCGAAACGGCACGATTAAAAGAATCGACGGTAAATGTTATCAATCTGTCGTGGATTTTATAAAGCCCTTCAAGGCATTCTGGCATTGGCACATGAAAATCAACAAAAAGAAAGATATTAAAATAATAGACATAACCGAAGACATTGACGCTTCAAACCCCAAGCCACAGTGGGTATATTTGTCAGACGAACAGGTAAGGAAATTATGTAACAACGCAAAGCTGGAATACAAAATCCTAATCATGTTTTTGTATGACACCGGTATACGAAGCCCCGGCGAACTGATCAATGTTAAGGTTTCCGATATCTATGAGGATTTCAAAAAACTGAATATTCGCCAGGAGATTGTCAAGAAGGGCAGCTTTGGTAGAAAGATTAATCTTATGTTATGTTCTGACTTGCTGAAGCAATATGTAAAAGACAAAGAATTACAAGATAATGATCAACTGTTTAATATCTCGCCGTCTGTTGTTAATCAATATCTGAAACGTCTGGCGAAGAGAGTCTTTGGAGACTCTATAAGCCTTGCTGGTGAAAAGTATTCCAATTTAACGATGTATGATTTTCGTCATTGTTCCTGTTGCTACTGGCTACCACGTTACAAATCTGAATCTGCCTTGAAATATCGTTTCGGCTGGAAGAAGTCCGACAAAATACATTATTATTCTGAACTTCTTGGCATGAAAGATACAATCACCGAAGAAGACATGCTCATTGATCTAACTAAGACAGAAATCGAGAAAAGGCTTCTAAAAGCTGAGCAGGAAAATGAAATATTCAAGGAAAAATTTGAAGCTTATAACAACGATGTTATAAAACTCAAGACCCTTATGCAAATATACATAGCCAAATTGAAACAACTGGAAGAAATGCAGGTAAGTAATTAAAAATAGAAAATCAAACAAATCAACAATCCGAGATCGGAAGAGCGTCGTGTAGGGAAAGA
>CAJVYN010000269.1 GCA_913009355.1 uncultured bacterium
TCGAGCTTATCAATCACTTGTATAGTTTTTTTTTTTAATGATACCGCGACCACCGAGATCTACACTCTTTCCCTACACGACGCTCTTCCGATCTTTCGCATTCTCCTTATTGACAAAATTCATATTTGCGTTTAAAATACGCACATTTGAGGTTCGTCTTTATTTTTAAGGTATTTTTATTCTAATATCGACCTGATTGCGAAATATTGCAAGTAAAATATTCGTATTTATATGAAAAATTTTGACGAAAATACGATAATCGAGCGAATCAGATTCCTGCGTAATCAATATGCCGGCAGTCGTGGCAAGAGCAAATTTGCCCGCGCTTTAGGCATAAGCGCTTCTACTTACAGCTATTACGAAAACAACAGAGTTGGCCCAATTGAGATTTTGCTGAAAATTTGTGAGGTTACCGGGGCGGATTTGGAATGGCTTCTGACCGGCCGCAGTGCCGAGAAAAAATTCGTATCTGGGCCGAATGCTACACTTTTGCGAAAATTAGACGCATTATTGAGCGAAAATCCAGACCTGAGTGAGCCGATTTTGGCTTTTATTGAGTTATTATGCGAAAAAAGGGGTTTTGAAAAAGATTTTCTCACCAAAGTTTTGCCCTCCAGTCCAAACCGGCCGGGCTGGATTCCGGTGCTCGGCAGAACTGCTGCAGGGATGGTTCATTTTTGGGACCAAACGGTTCCGACGGACCCGAATAAGGCCGTTACCGAACTTGATGATCTGGTGAAAAAACACATCGGCAAAACGATTGTTGGTTCTGTGGACGGGGCGGTGTCAATCGATTTGCAGGTGCGGGTTTTGCTGGACGGTATTAAAAAACCTGAGGCTAATCTGATTCAGGTTGGCGGGCAAGAGCAGGAGCAGATAGTTGAATTCGTTGAGTGTGAAGAAATTTTTAAGCTGTTTCCTGACAGCTTCGCACTGCAGATAGATGGCGACAGTATGTCACCCAGAATAAACGATAGCGATATTGTGATATTGAGCCCGTCAGTGCCGGCGGCACAGGGACAAATCGGGATTGCACATGTTGCAAATCAAATAGGGGTTACGTGCAAGCTCATAAGAACAACTGGTGAAAATGTCCACCTTATACCGATAAATGAGAAGTACGAAACGAAGGTCGTGGCTAAAGAGGATCTGCTCTGGGCACTGGCGGTTCTCTGCCATATAAGTGTCTGATTATTTTGGTGTCTGATTATTTTGGTGTCTGATTATTATTACAGTACCATTTACGTCTGAATATTACTATTACGGTGGAAAATTAAAAAGGGCGATATCATTGCGAACCGCTAAGAGGTGTGGCAATCTCTGATTTGCGAATGGTTGAGATTACTTCCCTTCGGCTTCGTTCAGGGCAGGCTTGCTATGCTCCTCTCAATGACACTTTGTGTTATTTTAAATTTTGATACATCGTTTTGATTTTTGCACTTTGATATTTGATATCTTTTTGTAAAGGTTCATACCATAAATATACTGTTCATATAAAAAGTTTATATTTTTTGGAGGTTCATAGCTATGTTACTTAATATTTTTAGAGCCATCTTTATTGTCATTATTTTAGCTGTTTTATTCGTCAATGTAAGTTCAGAGACAATTTCGGGGGGGACTGATTCGACTAATTTCTGGGCGGTAGTTTGGAGCGGCCTGGGGATGGCGGTGTTTGTTTTTATGCTGGATATTCTTACGCCTAAGAAAAAACTTGGTGAGTTGGCAGGGGTGTTCTTCGGTCTGTTTGTTGGGATGCTTATCAGTTGGGCGCTGTCGCCGGTGATAGATATGATAAAGGATACATACAACATTGGTATAAGCACCGAGGCAATTACAGCGATCAAATGGATGATGGGAATATGTATATGTTATCTTGTCATCAGTATTGTGATGCGAACCAAAGACGACGTACGTTTTGTGATTCCTTATGTTGAATTTGCCAAGCAGACCAAAGGTACCAGGCCGTTGGTTTTGGATACGTCGGCAATCATTGACGGGCGGATAGCGGACCTGTACCAGAGTAAACTGTTTGACGCTCCACTGATTGTTCCGCGTTTTGTTCTCAATGAGCTGCAATTGATAGCGGATTCTGCTGACAAGCTCAAGCGTAATCGCGGCAGACGGGGACTGGATATACTCAACAAGATGCAGGAAAATTCTATTATCGACGTGGAGATTGATGACACTGTCATTCCGGAGGTCGAGGAGGTCAAAGGCGTGGACCAGAAACTGGTGATTTTTACCAAGCACTGCAATGGGCGACTGGCAACGACTGACTATAACCTCAGCAAGGTTGCACAGGTTCGGGAGGTGGACGTGATGAACATAAATGATTTGGCCAACTCGCTAAAGACAATCGCTCTGCCGGGTGAGGCTATGGGAATTAGGATCATAAAGCCCGGCGAAGAGGCCGACCAGGGTATAGGCTATCTGGACGACGGGACAATGGTTGTTGTCGAAGGCGCTCGCAACAAGATTGGCAGAGACCTGGTCATCAGCATAACCAGTTCCCTGCAGACCTCAGCCGGCAAGATGATTTTCGGCAAGTTCGAAGGTTTCGCGCAGAAGACAAACAATAACAATAACCAGGGGCGGTCATCGTACAAAAGGCCGAACAGAACAAGTACATCAGAGAATAATAGAAATTAAAAACTACGAACTCGAAATCAAAAAACTCGCAAATACTCGTGTCAAGTTTGTTAGTGCAGGAAAGCTCGCAACCTCTGTTTGTCTGCCTTACCTGGCTGCCATTAACTATCATCCACTAACAAATCCACAAGACTATAA
>CAJVYN010000270.1 GCA_913009355.1 uncultured bacterium
GCTCTGATACTCGTGCTGTCAGTAGTGTGTATTATGTAGTAGTACACTGTGACTAGGTCATGACACAGATTTTTTTTTTTTTTTTTTGTATTTTATTTTTTTTTTTTTTTTTTCAAGCAGAAGACGGCATACGAGATAAAGGAATGTGACTGGAGTTCAGACGTGTGCTCTTCCGATCTGTCTGTCTCATATTCTCGCCCCTTTTTTTAAAACCGATCATCGAATTGTCATTATCTCATCCGTCCTGTAACAAGATGCGCAGAACAGGGTTTCTGTTCCTTTAATCTTTGTTTTTTCTTTCACAGACCACCCCTTTCCCCGTTTTCAGTGGGTAAAGTTGATATATATTATACCACAATTTTATGGCCAATCTATAGAAATCCGCCCTTTTGGAGCCACGCAACCTTAAATTAAGTGTATATTAGATGCTGTTTTTGCGCAAACCAATCGTTCAAGTATGTACTACGACAATACCCTCAACATTATTTGAATCCTCACGCTGAATTAAGTTCTGAATTGGCGTTGTAGATGTGCGCATTAAAAGAAACTATGTAGCCAGGGACCAGCGATCCCCGTCCGCAATACGCCAGCAGCGTCCGTTTTGCCAGATGGCAAACACGAGCGCCGACTTCTAAAGCGTTTGTAGACTTAAAAACTGGTGGCTTTTGGATACGACGCCCAAAGTTATCAGACGCACAGAGAAATGACAAAATAATTTTAGCCCAATAATAAACCAATTCCGGCACTTGGACTGCGATACAGAATTTCCTGTAAAAGTCCTTTGATGTCGGGGACGATACTAACAGTGCAAATCCAGCTTATAGATATTATTTTTTTCAAAGGTCGAACAAATGATTTCGAGAAAGTATTTCGAACAGACAGCCACCTCAATCTCCGCTTTAGGCAGGGACGAACTTGAGAAACGGCTCAGAAATTTCAGAGGCCGATTCAAGTTGGATTTTACTGAAAATTACCTCAACGGCCTCAGTGTTGACAGATTAAGACACATCCTTTTAGCCGCCCTGATAAACGCACAGCCGCACAATTAGTCGGTTTTTTTATTGTGAAATAAAAATCGCCCCCCTCCCGCCGTCCGGTCTGTTCGAAGAAGCAGGCACGATTACCTATGCAGCAAATAATAATTTGCTTTTAGCCGTGAACCAATAAAAAAAGCTGGAATCTTTTACGACTCCAGCTTTTGTGAGACAGCTTTTTGCTTAAAGGATATATTGCAAAGCTATAAAAATTTTCACCGTCTCACCGAAACCAAGACTTTATAAAAAGAAAAGACCGCTTCAGTACGCTTACAATTATAAACCGGAAAACAACTTTTGCAAGCATTTTTTTAGCATTTTTCAAAATTTTTTGTGATTTTTCACTATTTTTCACTCAAATTGCCCGCTTATTCCCCTGTTTTAGTCAACAGAAGCTAAAAAACACTTGAAAGAACCGGAGCAAACTGTTTAAATTAAAGGCCCAGGGGTGGTATAGAAAGGGGTAAAAGCTATGGCTTTGAATAGGTTGTGCGGGAGAGAAAAAGTCAAAAGTCAAGCATGGAAATTGCCGTCCGCTGCGCAGAGTTTATGCCCTGTTTGTCTGCAGGTTATAGATGCGAAGCTTTACGAACAAGACGGCCAGGTTCTGATGGGCAAGAGCTGTGGCGAGCACGGCAGTTTCAAAGAGCTGATAAGCACCGATGCGAAATTCTTTTTAAAGATGCGACGGACACATTATGAAAGGCCGAGCGGCGTTGACAACCCGAACTGTGAGAACGATTCGCATTGTCCGGACGGATGCGGGCTGTGCGAGCAGCATTTATCAACGCCGGCAATGATTAATATCGACTTGACCAATCGATGTAATTTGAACTGCCCGGTATGCTTTGCCAGTTCCAATACGACCGGCCGGATGTGCGAAGTTTCGCTTGAGCAGGTAGAGAAGATGCTGAATGCCGGACGGAATATCAAGCCGCACCCTGCCTCCTGTCTGCAATACGTAGGAGGTGAGCCCACCATTCATCCGAATTTTCTCGAAGCGGTTCGAATGGCAAAACCGATGGGCTTTGCACAAATACAAGCAGCGAGTAACGGATTGCGTTTTGCACAAAGTCCTGAGTTTACCGAAGCCGCCGCTGAGGCGGGCCTGGATGTAGTATATCTTCAGTTTGACGGTTTGAGTGACGAGATATACATCCGGCTGCGCGGCCGGCCGCTGCTGGAAACTAAGATGAAGGCCGTTGAAAATATTGGCAAAGCAGGAATGAGGGTTGTTCTGGTGCCGACAATTGCAAAGGGATTGAACGACCATCAGCTCGGTGACATTTTGCAATTTGCGATTGAGAATGTCGATGTAATCACGGCAATAAGCTGGCAGCCGGTGGCTATTACCGGCCGAATCGAGGAATCGAGGCGGCGTGAGATGAGATTTACAACCGCAGATTTGGCGCGAGCTTTGTTCGAGCAGTCCGGCTTTATCGATATGTACCGCGACTGGTATCCTTTTTCGGTTGTTTCGCCCTTTGCACGGCTGATAGAAATCGTTAAGGGACAGCCGCAGATGCGCATAAGCTGCCATCCGCATTGCGGCTGTGCTACATATCTGATAGATCGGAAGAGCACACGTCTGAACTCCAGTCACATTCCTTTATCTCGTATGCCGTCTTCTGCTTGAAAAAAAAAAAATAAAAATAAGATCGGAAGAGCGACGGGGAGGGTAAGAGTGTAGATATGAGGGACAGCCGTTCTGTCAGCACGACTATCCTC
>CAJVYN010000271.1 GCA_913009355.1 uncultured bacterium
TGTGTATACTTGTTTTCTTTTTTTTTTTTTTTTTAATGATACGGCGACCACCGAGATCTACACTCTTTCCCTACACGACGCTCTTCCGATCTCACTTCGTAAAAATTGCGGGCTGCCTATTATATATATATCTTTGTTATCGGGACTGTCATCGAACTTATTGATATGAAGCGGCATATCAATTATTTCTCCATCGGCAAAGTTGACCGGATAAGTGCCGGAGGCGCCGGAAGGTACCCTGCATATACCCATATCCCAGCCGCTTATCGCTTGAAGTACGAGAACACTCACCGTTTTGTTGAATACACCACTATGGCCGTTGGATACGACCTTGTAAACAGGACGAGAACCAGCGAACGTAAAAAACTCGACCGAATAATCACAATCTCCATCCTGGAAATTTATAGTACCGCTTGTTCCATCTGCCCCGTTTTGTAGTGTACTCAGCATATCCTGCTGCTGGCTCATCCAGAATATCGCTTTTTCATAACCGGCCTCAGCCGCTAACATTGCCACTGTTTCATTCTTAAGCGAAATCGCTTGACGCCTGACTCCGTAAGCAACTCTCAAAAGCCCTATTCCCAGGGTAGACAAAATAACCAGTGATATGACAACCAGGGCAAGTACCGAGCCTTGGTCTTTCTGATTTTGTTTGATTTTGGTTCTCATAATTTCACAGCCCTCCTTTGCGGCGCTCTGTTCGAGAACGATACGCTTCTGTATCCAATACAGCACGGCACACGGATAAGGCAAATATGATATTTATCTCGGCCATATATTGCGTAACAATGTCGCTGTCATTACCTTGATGCTGTCATCAGTCGCTGGGTCGGTCAGTATAATATTAATTCTGACGCATCCCTGGCCTACGCCGTTCAAGGTTGTATGACTAAAAGCACCGATATCAGGGTCGGTGGATACATTTTCCGCAAGAATTGTTGTAGTTACATTGCTTGTATTTCGGCTCCCCCCCCCCGATGGTATGGCTCCTGGTGGATATGAACCGTAGTCAACTTTCAATCGGTCGCCGTCAAGATAAAAGAGCGCATAAGCTGTCGCTGTCTTTTCAACATCCAGCAACTGGTTGCTGTCGTCCGTATCGAACTCAACATCCCAGTATCTGAATTCGACCGCATCGCCGGATACTACTTCCTGCGGGTTTGGTGTTTGTGGAACAGCGGGGGTAAATGTGCCGTTATTTATATTATAGATTATGTAATTAAGTCGATTGGACTTTCTGCCCACGCTGCCAAATGTTAGCATAACAGCCTCGGCATTCTGTTTTGTCTGCCTGTGTGCCGAATTGTAACTCTGCAGCCAGGCTCGATTGCCACTGACAAGCAAGGCCCCTACTCCGAGGGCAAGAAAGGCCGAAACTGCCATAGTAATAACCAACTCTATCAAAGTTAAGCCGGAACGTGATTTTCCGTTTTTAGAGCACATAGATTCACTCCTGCCCATTTTAACCTCCTGATGCGTCAACTCTGACATAGGTGGTTAGTACAAGTGATGGGTCATCAGCTTCTGTGGGTCCCTGCTTACGGTCTTTACGCCACTTAACCGTTACAGCTATTTTCCGCAGAGTTATTCCAGCCACATTGTCGTAGTCAATGTCGTTATATGATAGCGTTATATACATTGGAAGGTTATCGACATTAACAAAAAAGTCGGCTTCGGCTTCCCGCTCTGGAGTTGAAAAACCCAAGCCCAGAGCGGTCGGGTCATAGCTGGTTGAACCGCCGGTGCTCTTCCAGTCTTCGAGTAATAATTGTGCGGTGCGTGTTGCGGTGATTTGCGTACGTGCTATTTGGATGTGTGTAGCTGCATAGTATTGATAATTCAAGGCTCCCAGGGCGGCTATAGCCACAACAGCCATAGCTATCATCATCTCAACCAAAGTAAATGCCGCTGTGAATTTGTGCTTAGCGGTCATACTACTGCCTCCCCGATTGCTCTTAAGCGTTTAAGGGGGACCTTGTGCCAGCCCCCCCCATTATGCTTTACGCTTATATTTACGGCGTCGTCCATTTACCGGCTTGGTTCAGTACGTACGACACAGGATTTGTAGGTCTGTCTGGCTGAGTAACCGGCTTACAGGTAACTTTGAACTTCAGTGGATCCATCTTGGTTACGCTGAAACTGAAGTCGGCGTCCGCGAAGTAGTTGCCGGTCAGGTCACCAGATGCAAAGCCCAAGCCGGTACTGCCAACAAAAAGAGTCGTCGGTTTTTTGCCGGTAGGCCCTTTTTCAGCTTGGTAAGCACGTATTGCGGTCCCTATGCTGCCCATCATCGCCTTACCTTCCGACCACTTGGCCGCGTCGATTCGGCCGCGAAGCATCGGAATTGCCACCGAAGCCAGAATGCCGACGATGAGGATTACGACCATCAGCTCAATCAGTGTAAAACCTTTTCTACTTTCCATTTTTAAGCTCTCCTAAAAAATGTCCTAAAATTGCACTTGTGCCTGCGAAAGCGGGCAGCAGACATCACTTGATTAGCAATCGACCAAATTTATTAGCGACTTTACTACATTCGTATTTCGTTTGAGATACGTTTCACGCTTCACAAGATACATTTTTTACTTTGCTACGTCCGACATTGAGAAAATCGGCAGATACAGTGCAAGAACTACCACCAATACAATCCCACCAACTGTTACAATCATTATCGGCTCAAGCAGAGCCATCACGGTTGTTATCGCAGAATCGACTTTTCGTTCATAATAGCTGCTGGTTCTTTCCAGCACCTTCGGCAG
>CAJVYN010000272.1 GCA_913009355.1 uncultured bacterium
AGCTCAAAGCCATCCAGCATTTTATAGGCCCTCGCGTGTGAAGAACCCATATTCCCGCAACCGATTACTACTACCCTGATTTTATCAGCCATAGCTGTCCTGAATAATATACCATTATTTTTACCTTAACCGGACCCTGTGGCACCTTCCCGGACACATTCCATACGCAGGGAAGTTTTCTTTATGACAACTCATTAACTCATTTGCAATAAAAATCTTCTAAAAAATAAGTGAAGGACCGGGAACTCGGCGAATCTTACTGTTGATTTGAAGATGGTTCAGCTAAGCTGGTGCAATAACCGCTGTGAAATTTTTCTGCTCTATTGTCTTTACAATCTTAACAAACCGTTCGACCATCATCGCCGCAGGCCACCTCTGTTTGTCACGGTCCAGATTTTCCTCACACCACACCAGCGCCAGCGGCATCATTACCGCCTCCACGTCTGTACCCTCAAGCTCGCTGGCCAATTGACCAAGAACATCGGCCATTCGCATCGGTACTTCAACTACGTCCGCCGCACCACGCCCACCTCTGCATACTCCTGCAGAACCCTTTACAAAATATTCTCTGCATGCCAGCGGCCTCTGCTCATAGATAGTACACAGCCCTTTGTAGTGAAAAGGACAGGCCAGCTTCAAATTCGCATACCAACTCGACACCACATTCGGCTCAACTGGACTGTCGGCTGGTGTCCCTGTTGTTTGGCACACAAACGATTTTGGGGGTTTTTGCTTCAAAATACACTGTGCTGCCAAAAGAGATAACCGCTGCATTCGCCTCCAATAAGATTTAGATACTGCAAGAACCTCTTCTCTGAGCCGAAATGCTTCCGGGATAGACATCGGCACGAGAAAACTGCAGCAAGCCGAACATCCTCGGCGACATGGTATGCAGCCGCCTTCCCTGCGTATTCTTTCGACTACCGTGCCGGTGATTTTTGCTGAGATCGTCCGTACCAACGGCACAATGTCTGCCAGTCTCGCCTCTTTTTTTGTAATACCAATATGAAAACACACCGGTTCGCTAAGAATATCAAGCTCAAGACCGATAATTGCCGCATCGCCGCCGCAGCTATCCGCCGCCTCAGACTCACTCAGCACCGTTATAGGTAGATTCTCAACCATTTAATCGCTTTGCGCCTCGTTACTCCCGCCTTTTCGAGTCTTATATTGCCGGCTCTGAACAAAACCTGCCTTTTACGGTACTTCTGCTTCAAAAGCAGGATATAGGCTATATCGCATAGTCAGCAGCGGTGCTTAATCTGGCAATCGGGCTAATATTTCATTTTGCAGTTCTTTTTGCTGGAAAAAAATCTTTAAAATTTCTCAAATATTTCTTGACAGGAAGATTTAATTGGAACACAATATAGGGGTAGAGAGTATATGTATATTGAAAGGAGGTTTTTAGTTATGGCTGAGAAGAAAAGATGCATTACAAAACAGAGAAGAAAAACCGTATTGGACCGCTTGAATCGTATCAGCGGACAGGTCGGCGGCGTAGTGAAAATGGTGGAGGACGACAGGTACTGCCTTGACATCCTGCAGCAGATTTCCTCAATTCACGAAGCCCTCAGGGGAGTTGGCAAAGTGTTAATGAGGAACTATCTGGAGGTATGCGCCACCACCGCCATACGGTCAAAGAGCAAAGAAAAACAGGATGAAATCTATAATGAACTTATGGATGTTATTTACAAATTTGCAAAATAGTTAAATCCCGTGAAAGGAGGTGATAACTATGGGAAAAAAAATCGAAGTCTTTACAGCTGGCTGCCCTCTCTGCAAGGATGCACTTGCACTGGTAAAGCAGGAGGTTTGCAGTGAGTGCGAAGTAATCGAGCGCAGATGTTCCGGCAACGAGTGCTGTGAGCCTGCCAAGAATTACGGCATTAAGGCGGTTCCAACTGTTGTTGTAGATGGTAGAATTACAATCGTTGGAAAGCCAACACTGGAACAGGCAAAAAAACTGTCTGCTTAGAAGCAGGGGAAACGGGGGATGGCTTTTGCTGTCCCCCATATCCCCGATAATTAAAGGGTAGATTATGAAATCAATAATAACAGGAATACTTTCTGCAATTAGTGCTTCTATATGCTGTACAATACCACTGCTTTTAACAGCTTTAGGATTTGGAAGCCTGGGGCTGGGCACAGTAACAGGCAAATATCACTGGGTATTCCTGACGACCGGAGCGATATTGATTCTTTTTTCCTGGTTAAGATATTTCCGAGAAAAAAAGCGATGCGGCAACAAAGAATGTCAGATGAGGAATAAGAAAATAACTTTAATCACTCTGATAATAACTACAATCATAGTTTTATCTTTCATAGGCTTTGGTCTCTATAGCTGTACAGAAGCTGAAGGTCTGACTTGTCCAGCCTGCGACACATCAGAAACTGCCGACGTAAACCAAGTGGTTCCCGCTGCCGGTTATGTAACCAGCCCCCACACCTGTGCCGGCTCCAATCAAAATTGATTTCGTATCGTCGCCTATTCCTCAGAGCGAAATAATCATGATAACGTTCGTTTAAGCTTGTAAATATACATTCATCCGATTATATTTTATCGGTTTATTTTCTGAAGGAGCTAAAATGAAACCTAAACTGATAATTACCGGCGCTGCCGGTCGAATGGGCAAACGTATCCTTTCATTGGCAATAGAGGCCGGCCAGTTCAATATTATTGCGGCGATTGAAAGAGCCGGCCAAGATCGGAAGAGCACACGTCTGAACTCCAGTCACATTCCTTTATCTCGTATGCC
>CAJVYN010000273.1 GCA_913009355.1 uncultured bacterium
GGTTGGCAGCTCGTACCCCATAGCTCCGTGCCCGCCGGAAGTGAGCCATGTCCGATTAGGGTAGTCGAAATCGAAATGGCGAGCAGTCCACTGCTGATGTGACCCTACTCCCGATGAGACAATAACTGATCTACCCTTGGTTATCTGGTTGACAGCTTCAATCACCTGTTGAGGTTTCAATATATCTTCGGCATTCTCAAAGGAAAGCGGAAACTCTTCTTTGAGGGCCTTCACTCGATTTAACCAAGGTCTAATATCTCTCTTTGGAAAACGTTCCAAAGCCTTGAACAACTGCTCAATGGCTGTTTTTGCGTCCGATTCGATGATCATATCGGTTTTTACTCGCGGGTATTTCAATTCCAACTCATCGAGATCAATATGGATTATACGGCCATTGGGAACGAACGTATTTGTCATGTTTCCGGTTTGGCGCACATCTAATCGGACACCTACTGCTACAAGCAAATCAGATTCATGTATGGCTGAACCGGCATATTGATTGCCTGTATGACCTGGAAATCCAAGCGCAAGTGTGGAAATGGTCGGAATAGCACCGAGTCCCAGAAGACTCATTGCAACCGGGATTTGGTATGTATCCACAAGGCGGCGAAGTGGTTCACATGCCCCTGAGATCAAAACTCCCTGTCCGGTAAAGACAACGGGTTTCTCGGCTGTTGAAATCCACGAAGCAGCTTCCTTTATTAGTTTGAGATCAACGTCTTTGGGTTGTCTGTGCTTAGAGGTCTCAATGGGGATATCTTCATGAAGAACACCTCTTTGTACATCCATGGGAAGGTCAATAACTACTGGACCTTGGCGACCGTCGCTTGCAACACAAAAAGCCTTCTGAAGGATACCAAGCAACTCATCTGAAGAGCGAGGAAGAAAAGCGGCTTTGGTAATCGACTTTACGAGAGTTATGGTATCAACCTGTTGGAACCCAAGTTGCCGAACATGCCTGCCACTAAAAAGATCTGTTGTCCCAACTTGGCCTGTTATTGCTACAAGTGGAGTCGAGTCAAAATAGGCGTCTGCAAGTACTGTGGTTAGATTTGTCACTCCTGGCCCTGACGTGACCATAACGACTTGGGGATTTCGGGTGATTCTCGCCATGGCCAGCGCGGCATATCCTGCTCCTTGCTCGTGTCTGGCAGTAATAATGTCGATATTATACTGTCTGCACGCTTCAAAAATGGGGGCTATGGTACCCCCTGGAAATGTGAAAATACGATTTATGCCCTGTTCGCTTATTTTTTTTGCTATTAATTCAGCTCCTGTCATTGGATTGTCTCCAGAAAAATCAATTATCTTAAGTAAAGTCCACCATCTACATTAATGGTTTGTCCTGTAATATAGGAAGATTGCCCTGATGCAAGAAAAACGGCCAAATGAGCGACTTCCTCGACTGTGCCCGGTCTTTGAGCAAGATCTGTTTGATCTTTTCCCGACCGGCAGCGGAGTTGATCTCGGCTTTTGTCATTTCGGAATCCAGCAGACCTGGCGAGATGCAATTCACTTGAATGCCATGTGGGGCACCGAGTCTCGCAAGAGATTTTGTTAGGCTAATAACTCCCGCCTTGCTTGCTGCGTAATGAACTGCCAATGTTCCACCAAGTTGACCACCGGTTGAAGCAATGTTGATGATTATTCCTCCACCCTGTTTTTTCATAATGTTAAATATTTCTTGAGCACAAAGGAAGACCCCTTTGAGATTGACATCCAACATCCGATCCCAATCGCTATCGGTGATTTTATCAAACGCTTTTTGCTGTAGTATCCCGGCATTGTTGAAGAGCAGATCGATCCTCCCAAATTCGTTCAGGCTTTTCCTGACAGTTTGCCTGACACTATGTCTTAACGACACATCCATTTGTAGCGATATAGCTCGAACTCCGGTCTTTTTAATTCTTTTCACCATCGACTCTGCTGCATTGACTTTTTCATAATAGGTAACGATGATATTAGCTCCCTCTTCGGCACACTGAAGAGCAATCTCGGCCCCAAGACCCCTGCTGGAACCTGTAATCAAGGCTGTTTTACCCTTTAATGACAATTGGTTGACCATATCAATTATCCTCACATCAGTATCTCTCGATGGAATTGTAGAGTTTAATAATGTCCT
Organism: uncultured bacterium; assembly: GCA_913009355.1. Classification (GTDB taxonomy): domain Bacteria; phylum Planctomycetota; class Phycisphaerae; order Sedimentisphaerales; family Anaerobacaceae; genus CAJVYK01. Next base: position 2,123 of record CAJVYN010000273.1, read on the forward strand.
CTTCGAAAAACCCCGCGTTTTTTGCGGCTTTTAATATGCTTTCCTGGCTGCTGTAACTGGAGATTAAGAGAGGACATTTTTCAAAAGAGGCTATTGGCAGGGAAGAAGGTTCGAAGATTCGGATTCCTCTCCAGCTTTTTCCATTCTTGGCTGGGTCACTGTCAATAATAACATATTCACGCTCTGGGTTTTGGTCGAAAAACGAGGTCAGGTGGTAAACCAACTCTGTATGAACACCCCCACCCCAGATTGCCATTCTAGGTGAACTCTTTGTTTTTTCCAAGACCTGCTCGATATTGGCAATGGAATTGTACCAGTGTGATAAATTTTCACAGAGAAAACCCATATCACCGGTTTCGTGCTTGATCTCGCCTCCGATCGTCGATGGTCTTGCAATAACGCGCAAGCCGTTATAGGACGGCATTTCATTGACGGATAATGGATTCCATCCGGAGGTTAAAAGAATATTATCCAAGCTGGTCTTGCTAAAGTGGGTCATGTGTTGCGGAGAGAAAAAACCGTTTATGTCGTTTGTTTTCCCCTTTTCGAGTATTGGGACCTCAATAAGCAGATTTGTGTCGGATTTGGAAATACAGATCGGAAGAGCGTCGTGTAGGGAAAG
>CAJVYN010000274.1 GCA_913009355.1 uncultured bacterium
TCTGGCTCGGTAACTTCCCGATCTTTATGTATTTCCGGGCAGTCTTCGGGTCCATCCCTGCCTTCGTTGCTGCTGTGGTTCTACTCTTGTCCTTGCCGTTGAGCATAAATAATCTCCTTACCTGTTGGTCTGTTACCATCTACGCCTCCTTTATTAAGACGTAAATAGTCTATTCCCTTTGCTAAACTTCGGGAATTCTAATTGTCGCCGGTCGGGATTTATTATTATCGCTCAACAGGCTTAATCTCCGCCAGATAAATAATCCCCGTCCCTTGCCGTAATAATGCCGCCGTCAGATGGCTGCCGATAAATCCGCTACCGCCAAAAATCACCACATTACCACAACACGCTTTATCTATTGTCACACGATACCCCCACAATATCCGCCAATTTATCTATCGAAAAATCTGGAAGAATGGTTTCCTCGTTTCTTTTTCTGAGATCCTCATGAGTAAACTTATTGGATATATCGAGCGCACGCATCAAGCCAGAAGTGAAAGCACCTGGTGTCCATTCATGCACAACGATACCTCCCGATTTGTTAATAAGCGCCCCCAGCTCGCTTGATGGCTCTGTAATCGCAAGTACAGGTACGCCCGCTGCAAGAAGGTTCGGCAATTTAGATGGAAGGGAGCCCTTTGACGACCCTGGAAGCTGAGGAATAATTTGGACATCACTTCGACTATATAACTCCGACAAACACTCTTCATCTACAAGGCTATGAAACTTGATATGTGCTTCCAGAGATAGATATTTTTTTCTGAGGGCATCAAAAAACAGGCCGCTGGAGAAACAGTGAAACATTACATTATCACCGGTAAGAGATGCACGATGAAACAATTCGAGAAGTCTCTCAGGGTTCTGCTTTTCGCCAAGCGCACCGGAATAAACAACATGCCTATACCCTTCTGGAAAGATAGCTTCCAATGAATTAGGTCGACGACTCGCCTCTAATGTCACTGGAGGATAAATGACATAACAGGCCTCCTCTTCTAACCCATATTCCCTCATCGCCTCTTCCATCATCTCGCGAGAAAGAAACACCAGTCGGTCACACCTTGAAAAAGCCTTCTTTTCGACAAAGTGAATGAGCCCTGCCAGTAATTTCCCCAGCAGCCCTTTCTTTTTTTTCGCATAGATGCCCTGTAGATCATGGACTATCCCCACTTCACGGACATCCTCAGGGAGAAGCATTGAACAGGAAAGGTAAAACAGATTGGGTGGAAAAATAGCTACTGCTATGTCTGGCATTTCCCTTTGCCAGCGCAACCTTAAAATACCTCTGAACACATGCCAAGCAAACCACAGTTCAAGTAATAACCTTCGTAAGATGTTGTTTGTCGGGTAGTGCAAGCGATCGCCACCACGGTAAACCTTTATACCTTCCATCTCTTCATGAGCATAATGGGGCTTCCAGTCCGGGTAGAGTGGATGCGAAGCTATAACATAGATATCCGCACCTTTCTGCAGCAATGTTCTGGCAAGCCAAGTGTTGTATCTCCCTGTAGATATCTGCTCGGGAAAAAAGAAAGGCGAAAGCAGTAATATCCGCTTCACAATCTTGCACCTTCATTCATTCATTTTATTCCATAACTTGTTGGCTAAACCGCTTGCCCCAAGGTTTGCCATTGCATAATGATAGGCAGTGCCAGACATTTGATTGAGTGCTGCATCACTTATATTTTGGGCTCTTCTGATTGCATCACAAATAGAATCTGCGTTTCTATCAAACAGAAAACCTATCCCCTCGTCTTCAATATGGTTCCAGCTTAATCCTCGTGTAACCATTACAGGACGGCCCAGTGCCAATGCCTCGGCTACTGCGTTACCAAAATTTTCGCGCACATCTGCCCTTTCGATTCCTGAAGCTAAGACTAAAAAATGACTCTGGTAGATTACCTCTTCCACACCTGCTTCATCAATATACCCCTTATATATCACAGCCCCCTCAGACATCTTTTTAAGGCGGTTAAATTCTTCAAAATACACACCCGTGCCAGAACCAGCAACGATGATGCTGTCATGCTCTTTTTTGCATTTGAGCCATGCCTGTATAAATCCGTTAATGCCTTTCTCCTGAGAAATGCGCCCCACATAGCAAATAATAAGGGCATCCTTTGGCGGCATAGGGGTTAATTTGATACGATTTGCCTCAATTCCGTTAGGAACAATGGCAATGTTTATCGCGTTACCAAGCAACTCCTCTGCCGCATTGGCTTCCATCGTCGTCGTACAATGAATCGCGACCGCCTTTTTAAGAAAAGGAAAAGATAGCCATTTATAATATAGCCATTTATGGTATTTCCGTTTACGAATCATGGCGACATGTTCCGGCATCAATCCGCCTCTAAGCGCCACCATATAAGGTCTGCCCAACACTCGACATATTATAGGCGCAAGGGTCATGGGCCAAGTGGCATTGCCATTGATATAAACAAAATCGGCTTGCTTGCAGGTTTCATAAATAGCCGGTATGGCGCCAAAACCAAAGGCCCAGCGCTTAAACCAATAGCTATGATAGAATCGCACCGTTACATTGTCCCCAAACCGCACGTCTTCAGGCTTGAGAAAACCAGCGGTACTTGCGTCAGAAGAGCATAGCAATATTTTCTGGCCGTTTTTTGCCCACTCACGGATAAGTACGGAAACGGATACGGCAGGCCCGCCGTAACCCACGGCGGGTGGAATATGAGTAGTGATAACGGCTAATTTTTTATTCATGGAATCGACGACATC
>CAJVYN010000275.1 GCA_913009355.1 uncultured bacterium
TAGTGTGATTTTTTTTTTTTTTTTTTTCAAGCAGAAGACGGCATACGAGATAAAGGAATGTGACTGGAGTTCAGACGTGTGCTCTTCCGATCTCAATCAGCATCCCAAATTGTGTGCCCCAGTCGCCAACGTGGTTTTGGCGGATAACTTTGTGGCTGAGGAATTCGAGTGTTCGGCAGATGCAATCACCGATAATCGTACTTCGCAGGTGGCCGACGTGCATTTGCTTGGCGATGTTCGGGCCGGAAAAATCGACGACGATGTTTTTTGGTTGAGCTACTTTTTCTATACCGAGCCGATTTTCGGGATCGCTGTTAATTTCAAGTAATCTATCCGCAACAAAATCGGCCTTCAATCGCAAATTTATAAAGCCCGGCCCTGCTACTTCCGGCGGTTCGCAAATATCGTCAACGTCTAAATTTTTTACCACTTCCTCGGCAAGTTTGCGGGGGCTGGTTTTTGCCTTTTTGGCTAATGCCATTACACCGTTGGCCTGGTAATCGCCGAATTTAGGGTCGGTTGCGGGCTTTATTATAGCTGCGCAAGTCTTTTGGCTGGTAACCGCAGCCATCGCAGCACTGATTCTGTCATCGAGTATTTTTATGACCGGTTTCATAGTCGTATATCGTATTGCGTCGTGCGTGATGCGTATGGCGCCGCCATGCTGGCAACGGCTAAACAACCGGCGGTAAAACCGCCAGCTAAATACTAAATCCTATCCGCTAAATACTTCTTTATCATTGGACATATTGCACCTCGGCCTCGGCCAGGACTTGCTCGCGGAAGTATCGGCTCAGAAAATTGGGGGTATTCAAATCTACCTTATGCCCTAAAATTTCGGAAAGCTCTTTTTCCATACCGAAGAAAGCAAGCCCCGGTATGTGGCCAGGCTCGAATTCCACCAACACGTCAATATCACTGTCAGGCCCGAACTCGTCTCTTAAAACCGAACCAAATAAGGAAAGTTTGCGGATATGATGTCTGCGACAGAAATCGGCTATCTGTTTCCCGTGTATTTTCACATTGCAGCGGCCCATTCTGTTGACTCCTTTGCACATCTGGATAAGTCAGATATTATTCCAGACTGTCTGAAATGTCCAGTTTTTTTGGTTTCATTCAATAATCAATAATCATTTATCAATAATCAAATTTTCTGCGTCGCCCCAGAGCAGTTCCAAATCGTAGTAGGCGCGGTATTCGCTGTCAAAGATATGGATTACGACATCGACAAAGTCGAGCAGAACCCAGCGGGCCTGTTCGTAGCCGGCCCTGCCGAAACGCTGGAGTCCCCGCCCTTTTGCCGCTTCGCAGATTTCATCGGCGACGGTGCGCATCTGTCTGTCGCTTGTGCCGGTAGCGATTACAAAGTAATCGGTGGCGGGCGATTTGCCCTTCAAGTCCAGAACCACAATATTGCTGCAATGTCGTTCAGCCGCCACCTTAGCGGCGGCCAGGGCAAACGCCCTTGCGTTTTTGTATGGCTTCTTTGTCAAATTACACCCTTAAATCTTTCAATAAAAAATGGGATGGCCGAAAATCGACCACCCCGATAGATTACATTCAATCAATATTGAAGTCAAGTTTGTAAGCCGGCACAGAGACCTCATTTTGTAATATAATGTCGCAAAATGAGAACCCGATTAGTTGCCGAATCCGATCCAGCTTCCAATAATAGGGGAAAACTTTACAATGACGCCGGCGAACACAACGCTGACCATACTCATCAGCTTGATGAGGATATTCAAACTCGGCCCGGAAGTATCCTTGAACGGGTCGCCGACAGTATCGCCGACCACGCTGGCCTTGTGAGCATCTGAACCTTTGCCGCCGTGAGCACCTTTTTCGATGTACTTCTTGGCGTTGTCCCAGGCACCGCCTGCGTTGTTAAGTGTTACCGCCAGAACGAAGCCGCAACTCAGGCCGCCGGCCAAAAGGCCCATAACCCCTGCTATGCCGAGAATCAAACCGGTAACGATAGGTATAAAGATGGCCAGCAGTGAAGGTAACACCATCTCTCTCTGTGCGCCCTCAGTTGAAATAGAAACGCAGCGGGCATAATCGGGCTGGCCTGTTCCATCCATAATACCGGGAATTTCCCTGAACTGACGGCGGACTTCGTTGACCATAGCCCCTGCCGTCCTGCCGACAGCTTTCATCGTCATTGCACAGAATACAAAGGCCACCATAGCGCCGAGGAAAAGACCGCAGATGAGCTTCGGATTCATTATGCTCAAATCATAAGCGGCGACAAAGTCCGCAATTGAAGCGGTTGTTACATTAATAGCACCTTCAATCTGTTTTGTGGTCTCACCGCTGAAAAATGAAACCTTGCCAACGGTATATAATCCGTCAGCACTTTCTGAGGCAAGCCGTGCAATCCAGATGCGAATACTGCCGAACAGCGCAGCCAACAGTGCCATAGCTGTCAAAGCCGCAGAGCCGATTGCAAAGCCCTTTCCCGTTGCAGCGGTAGTGTTTCCGAGTGCATCGAGGGCGTCGGTTCTTTTTCTGACTTCTTCGCCGAGACCTGCCATCTCAGCATTACCGCCTGCGTTGTCGGCAATTGGGCCGTAAGCGTCGGTGGCAAGCGTAATACCGAGTGTTGCCAGCATACCGACAGCGGCAAAACCAATGCCGTAAAGGCCCAAAGCCATATGGGTAAAGCCGCCG
>CAJVYN010000276.1 GCA_913009355.1 uncultured bacterium
CGCTCATTTTACCGTAGCGAAGAACGAAGAAAGGATTTCGTCGCTAATCGCTTACAGTGCAAAGAAAAATCTGTTTTTATACAAGCTGTTCTTTCCGCAATACAACAGGCAGATAGAGAACACTTCAAAAGATAAAGGCAAAAAAAATTCAGAGAAAAAGATTATAGAAAAGGATAAAAGAGATGAAAATAACCATCGGTAAAAAACTGTCAATAGGCGCCATCGTCGTTTTAATTCTGATGGTCATATTGTCAATAGTTGCCTATTCAGCCCTGTCCAAAATTGGCAAAACCAGCGATACAGCAGTGTCTTTGTTCTCGAAAGCAGAAAAGATTGACCAACTGGAATTCACTCTGGCTGAAGCACTGAAAATAAATGATTTTTTTATAAGCGGCGACCTGGAAAAGCGAAACTCTTTTGAGTTATCGGCTATGGCGGTGGACGAGGCAATAGAAAGCGTGGAAGAAATAGAGCTGGATTCGGAAGAAAAAACGATTTTTGGCAGGATAAAAAAGGAATTTAGCCTGCTCAAGGAAAAATCACAACTGATATTTGAGACCGTCGAAGCGCCAGGGAAAGGTTTCCTTAGTCCGGATATAAATAAATTAGTGGACGAGGCGGATGCCGTAGCACTTTCTCTTGTCGAAGACAGTGAGTATCTTAAGGAGCTGTTAGATGGGAAAATAGTTATCGCTACACAAAAAGGTGAACGGGCAGAGGAGTTGGGAATCAGAACAACCGTGGCTGTTTCAGTAGCAGGTATTGTCTTCGTTATCATTGGTTCATTTGTGTTGACTCGAAACATCACCAAACCGATTCAGGCCTTAACTTCCGTTGCCAGGATTATCACCGAAGGCGACCTTGACAAGAGAGTAAGTATAAAATCTTCCGATGAAATCGGCCAGCTTGCCGGTGCCTTTAATTATATGACCGCCAAATTAAAAGATTTTTATACGAACTTGGAGGAAAAAGTATCTGAGAGAACAAAAGAGTTGGATAAAACCAACAGGGAATTGCAGAAAGAGATTGTTGAGCATAGACGAGCGGACGAAAAAGTCCAGCAGCAAAATGAATTTCTGAATAACGTTTTAGAGTCTCTAACGCATCCTTTCTATGTTATCGACGCTGATGATTATACGATTAAAATGGCCAACTCCGCTGCTAAGTTAGGCAGCTTATCCGAAGATTTAACATGTTACGGCCTCACCCACAAAAGAAGCGAACCGTGCAGCGGTGATGATGACCCCTGTCCGGTTAAAGAGATAAAGAAAACAAAAAAGCCCATAACTGTAGAGCACGTCCACTACGATAAAGACGGCAATGCCAGAAACGTTGAAGTTCACGGCTATCCAATCTTTGATGGTGATGGAAATGTTACTCAGATAATTGAATACTCACTGGATATCACCGAGCGCAAGCGCGCCGAAGAAGAGATACGCAACCTGGCAAAATTCCCCAGCGAAGACCCTAACCCTGTGCTGAGGATATCAAGAGATTGCACCGTTCTCTATGCCAACAATGCCGGTTCGCCCATACTGGAGGCCTGGGGATGTCGAAAAGGCCAGCATGTGACGGAACCCTGGTGTAAACTAATAGCGGATGTTTTCAATTCGGGTGAAGCCGCCACTTTTGATATTGACAGCCACGACTGTACATTTTCAGTGACACTGGCGCCTGTGCCGGAGTCCGACTATATAAACGTTTATGGCTTCGACGTTACAGAGCGAAATCTGGTAAAGCAAAAGTTGGAGCGGGCTGTTTTAGAATTGAAACGTACCAACGATGATTTGCTGAAGTTTGCATCTGTGGCTTCGCACGACCTGCAGGAGCCGCTGCGGATGATAACAAGCTACTTGCAGCTACTGGTTAAGCGATACAGCGGCAAGCTTAACGCAGATGCAGACGAGTTCATCGGTTTTGCTGTGGATGGTGCCAAGCGTATGCAAGGGCTTATCAATGATTTGCTGGCATACTCACGTGTGGGTACGCGAGGCAGAGCGTTTAAGTTATGTGATTGTGAGGCTATCCTTACGAAAGCTATAACAGGCCTGAACAGAATGATTGAGGAGAACGGCGCTACGGTAACATACGCTCCTCTACCAACAATAGAAGTGGATGCTACTCAGCTCGAGCAGGTATTTCGTAATCTTATCAGCAATGCCATTAAATACCGGCGTGAAGACGAAGCTGCTCACGTTTACATCTCTGCTGAACAGAAAAATGATGAATGGCTGTTTTCTGTACGGGATAATGGTATCGGGATAAAGCCGGAATACTTTGAGCGTATTTTTGTAATATTTCAACAGTTACACGGTAAGGGTGAGTATGGCGGTGACGGCAACGGCGCCGGACTGGCGATTTGTAAGAGGATTGTGGAACGGCACGGAGGACGTATCTGGGTAGAGTCGGAGCCGGCAAAAGGATCAACCTTCTACTTTACAATACCGGTAAAAAAGCAAAGTATTTTAATGGAAACATCGACAAAAGAGTTGCAGGAAAAAATTGATGTAGAAAAATCAGAAGCAATAGAAAGTCTTACATAACCTAAGTTCAAACAGAAAGGTGAAATTATGAGTGGAAATTCTTTGCCGCACCCGGCAGGGGGGATAACTATTTTGCTGGTCGAAGACAACCCGGGAGATGTGCGTCTGACCAGGGAAGCA
>CAJVYN010000277.1 GCA_913009355.1 uncultured bacterium
CAAGCCTCTTGCCTTCACCCAAGAAAACTGCCCGGCGTAAAAGAAAAAGTAAAAAATAAGGGTGTTGAACACCTTTATTTTGGGCCAAAGGAGAGATTTTACTCCTTTGTCATCATTCCCGTAGTTAGTTGAGAGAGCCTGTCCCGATACATCGGGGAATCCGATATGGCTGACAAATGTCAACAAGCAATAGATCTTACTTGCCCTTTTCATATGGGTTTTAAAGTTAACTATAATCCAAAGTATAAACAGGGACGGGACCGATATAGCGACGTTTGATCAATCTGATATTCGCGGATTTAGACCGCATGACATGGTTTCGTCGTGGAGCTGCCTCGCTCTAGTAGCGGAAGTCAGGCAATTGCCTATTCCTTGGATTCCACGAGGGTTCTCCCGAAACGTGGTCGCGTCCCCACATATACTCTGGATATTCTATCTTGTTTCTTTGTTGTGATGGTCTCCTTTCAATACATTTATTTGTTTTTGTTATACGGTTTGTGTCTTTACTTGTTGTGCAATGGCCCAGATAAAACCAGCGAGTTCACGGGCAATAGCCGTTACCACTGTGTTTCTGGATTTGCCTCTACCCAAAAGCCGTCGGAATCGTCCACACAGTCTCACCTGCGCTTTCCATGCAATGTCACGGATCAGTTGGGGTACTCCCTCCTGCCGTTTCAGCAACTGTCTGCTCACTCTGGCAGGGAAACTATATGTTTGGGCTGCCTCAATAAGTACTCGTCTGGCATGGGTGTTGCCTGTTTTTGTAATACCGCCCCGGCTGACCGTGCCTCCGCTGGAATGCTCAGAAGGAACTAAACCCAAATATGCCATCAGTTGCCTAGGATTTTCAAACCGACTCATGTCACCGATTTCCGCTACCACTGTAGTGGCAATTACAGGAGCCACTCCTCTAAGCGATTGCAATGCCTTCACTACCGGAGCCATACGCCACTGAGGCAGAAGATTTAATATCTCTCCAGTCATCCGCTTTATACGGTCAGTGCGCTCTTTGACAGCATGAATGTATTCCTGTAACGTAATCTGTTGCCCCGGATGTGACATGCTAACATCCGCCAGCCAGCGTGCATGAGTAGGGCCCCATGATGTTTTCCCTCCATATCGAATACCGTGGCGAAGCAGAAAGGCTGCAAGCTGCTGTCTGGCTGTACGCAATCCTTTTACCGCATCCTGTCGGCCTCGTATCAAATCCCGCATCGCTTCATCTTCCTCCTGAGGAACATAAACTGTCGTCAACTCTCCGGCACGGTACAGCCGCGCAAGTCCCTCTGCGTCACGTCGATCATTCTTTATCCGGTTGCCGCTTCTTTTGGGAATCATCGAAGGCGCTACAACTTCACATTGATACCCCTGCTTAGTAAGATAACGGTATATTTCATAACCACACGGCCCAGCCTCATAAACAAACTCTAATCTGTTGCCCCTGCTTACCAGTTTCCTCACCGCCTTCTCTAACGATGCCATATCACCGCCTATCTTGCCATAGTGCCGAATCTCCCGCTTCCCAAATGCATCGGCTAAGACAACCTCTATTGATTCTTTGTGTACGTCAAGCCCTACTACTGTGATATAATCTTTCATGACTTGCCTCCTTGGTTATGGCTCTTTATTTGGACTCCTGTCCGATTATAACCCACGTTGCAAGGGGCAAGTCTCTTTGCTATACGTCAGCCATTATGTCTAGATGTAAGGGCGATTCATGAATCGCCCTTACAAGGGCACCCGCAAGGGGATGCCCCTACATTAACCCTCTGCTCTTTTATTCTTGTCAGTAAAGTATGAAATGATTTATAATCTCACTGGGGACAGGGCATAAAGTTTCACTAGTCTTACACCTCGTGCCCGGTTTATCAATGAGCAGTAAAACCAGCATTTATGACATTTTTGAACTATACGACAATATGTATATCACTTATCGACGACAGTCGTCTATCTCAATATTAAAAACAGTCGTCCAATATCTGTTATGAATATGAAAAATATAGATTAATTATCCGAACTCGCAGAAGAGGTTTCTCGGCTATCCGAAGAACTCGATGCCTTGAAGAAGAATTATCAAGAAACAAAGGACATCCTTATGCACTGGGAACAGACGTGGTTCGAAGTGAAGAACACTCTCTACTTAGCTGGAGTCCTTGTAGGTTTTATTCTTGTCGGAGTGTTCCTCAAGCTTGTGATTCGCGAATGGCCTTCATTTCTTGCTGGTGCTATATGGTTCGTTGGTTCTGTCTTGGCAATCTGGTTAATTGTAAGCATAATTCGGATATTGACCAAAGGAGTATCAAGGCTGTTCAGGTTACATAAAAGGTAGTTGGAAAACAAACATTCATAACCAATCACTACGTTATGTATGAGAAAAATTAAATCTGTATCTCTATCACGGAGGTTGCTATGGATATATTAACAACATTAAATACAGCCCATTCAGCTATCAAAATTGCGAGAGAAACATTTTCAACACTACTTGATTCAAAAATAGAAGAAAAAGCTAAGGAAAAAATTAATGCTGCAATGACGAATATTGGCAATCTTCAGGATTCATTATTTGAAATTAGAAATGAATTATTTCAATTGCAAACTGAACGAGATAATTTAAAAAAAGAACTTGATGAGGTCAATAACTGGGATAGCAAAAT
>CAJVYN010000278.1 GCA_913009355.1 uncultured bacterium
TACGAGATAAAGGAATGTGACTGGAGTTCAGACGTGTGCGCTTCCGATCTCTCGGCCAGCCTGCCGATGATCTTGTTGATCTTGTCGCCGATCTCCTTGTCGCCCTTGAGGGCGACCATATCGACAAAACTGCCGCCACTGGGAACTTCGATCATGCCGTCTGGATCTCCTGCATATTTATCTGAAACGTATTTCAAGAATAGCAGGGTCAGGACATAATCCTTGTACTGCGAGGCATCCATGCCGCCCCGCAGCTCGTCGCAGCTGCTCCAGAGTGTGGTATAGAGTTGTGATTTTTTTAGCGCCATTCTCGCGTTTCCTTATTTATCGTTCAGTGTCATGTATTGTAATTAAATGCAGTTTTTTATCAAAAAATAAAATTTATGAAACAGGCCGCTCCAACAACCTAAAATAATAAACGAAATTATCACGACAGTTGCTATTAGAGAAAGCGGAACCTTGTCCCGTAAAAACTTGAAATGCTTTTGCTCGTCAATCCATTCTATCTGCTGCTGCCAGAAGAATTTATGGTGTGCGTACCAGTCACTAAACATAATCTGTTTACTGATGGCCTTATCATAGTAACTGGTTTCAATTTCACTCAATTCCTGCTCATACTGGGCCAAGGTCTCCTGATCCGCATTTTTGCTCTGCCTGTAAATCCTGTGCAGCTTATTGAAAAGCTGAGTCAGTTCTATTCCGGCATTTTCGTATTCGTCCTTTTTTGAATCATAGAACGATATGTATAAGCCTATTATTCCAAGTATAATGAAGGATGCAGACAGGAATTTTACTGAAAGAGCCTCAAAGGCCAGCGCATAGATACCAAAGGCCATGGAGAAAAAGCTGATTGCCCCAGGGGCCTTAGAGACAATGTCATAAGTTGCAAAATGTTTTTTCGCCCCAAAACCGACATTGTAGGCAGTTGTAGCAATAATTTTTAAGAACTCATCGTTATTCATAGATTTATTATTGGATTGGGACATCTATTGTATCTCTTGCAACGACCACACCGTTCTGAACTGCATAACATTCGACAAGGTGTGCTCCACGAAACTTAGTGTTTTCAACTTTTTTCATTTCACCCTCATCGGGAATAATCTGACCACGAATCTGGTCTAATCTTTTTGCCTCATCACCCCGGTTTAAGATTTTCCAGTAAATTTCAAAAGTACCCTCGACATCAGAATCTACCACTTGAAATTTTAGTTTCTTTTTGGGCCTCAAACGGAATCCCTTTCGCAGCATATAAGACAAGGGGTGCTCTCTAAAACCATCTTGAGAAATGTCGCAATCAATTTTTATACCGTATTGGATATCAACGGGATAACTGTCTTCAATAAATTCTTCAGTGTTGACCCATGTCTTGGCTATTTCGTCAACGGCTGTTGGCTTGGCTGGAAACGGTCGCCCATAAACTTTTTTCCATTTTCCATGTACACCATCAGTCCCAGCAGCCTCTATTGCTTTTACACAAAGCTCATAAGCTGTTTTAGCTTTCTTCTGGAATCTCTTTTTGACATACACCTGTTGCCTGCTTCCGAGAGCTGCGTAATATTCCTGGTTTGGCTGGTCTTTCAAGTAGGCAAAAAAGTCTTTGCTCATATTATCGTAATAGAAAAAGCTTTTATCATCGTACTCCTCAGTCGATACCAAGAAATTATACGCCAGGGTATCAACCAAAAGCCCTCCCATCACAACACCATGCTTATTTTTCCAGGCCCGTGCCATCTTGCAAAGTCTACGAAGGTTGTTATTCTTCTGGGCATTAAATTCCTGCATGGCGCTTAATTCTTCACGAGGTTTGGTTATCCTCCACCTACCGCCATTATACGTGTCAGGAAATTTAAAACTTGCGTCGCTTTGTTCAAATACGGACTGCACTTCCACATGGAAGTTTTGATAAAGAACTCTAACAACAAGCCTATCAACAAAAATTTCCGTGGTTGGGTACCTTGCTGCTATCGCATCTTTTGTATCGGTGAGTAATTCAGACTGTTTTCCATCCTTATATTTCTCCCACTTGCCCACAGGCATGATATATAGCATATCCAGATCGGAAATACCCTTGATCGCAGTTCGACGGCCATACGATCCCACTTGTAGGCTATTTGCTGTTTTGGAATCTGTTTCTCTGAATTCTTTGTTTAGTGCTGCCGTGATTTCTCCATAGCGTAAACTGATCTGTTCAGTATTATCTACGGCAAGGTTTCCAAGTAATTCTTGAAACATTTCTGATATTGTCAAACTGAATCCTTTTTGCATCGTTAAAATCTGCTTAAGAGAGAAGGTAACCTACCCAAACAAACACCTTTTCAATAATCCTCCACTCAACCATCAAACTCAAAACCTTTTCCACAACAAGCAAACAGTCAACAAGCAAACAGCAACAAGCAAACCAAAGCAAACAGGCAAACAGGGTCGGACCAAGCTATCATCCCGAATTGCCAGCATTTATGTCAATAAAATAGCTATTATCCGGCCTTACAGTACTCTTTTCACCCTTAAAAAGGGTACCATAAGAGACCGAGACCTCCTTCAGCGCAAGCCCTTCCGCCTCTGACACAACCGAGCGTCCCTTGGCTCGTAAGCCAAGTTGCTGCTGTATTTTCTCTATAAAGACCTCGCTGCCAATCGCAATTGATTCGCTCCA
>CAJVYN010000279.1 GCA_913009355.1 uncultured bacterium
GATGTAGCAACCGCAGTTATTACAGAAGCAACTTTGGTAGAACAGCCTCGAAAAGCCGAATTAGAATACAGGGTTATCGCAGTGAATAAAGCTGGATACAGCCAACCGAGCAATACGGTGACGGCAGTGTTATAAAAGACAAAAGTTAAAAGGAAAAAACAGCGATTGACAATCAGAAATCAGAAGTCAGAAGTCAGAAAAGGAAAAGATGAAAGATGAAAGATTTCAGGGAAATGCAGGTTTGGCACAAAGGGCATAAATTAGCTTTAGAGATTTATAAGTTGACCGCTAAATTCCCAAAAGAAGAAATTTATGGACTATCCAGCCAGATTAGAAGGGCTGCTGTTTCTATACCGACTAATATTGCTGAGGGTTGTGGCAGAGAAAGCGCTAAAGAGTTAAAGTATTTTTTAAGGATTTCGATGGGTTCAGCATCAGAAGTTGAGTATCAAATTATGTTATCATATGAACTATGTTATGTGGACAGTGAGACATATGAAAATTTAAACTCTGATATTCAGGAAATTAAAAAAATGTTATCAAGCTATATTGTCAAAATCTGAACTCTGACATCTGAAGTCTGACAATCTAATAAATAAATTCCGCAATGGGCGGGGCAACAATGTTTAACTTTATTTTACGAAAGGAAGTACATCAATGGCAAGATTTCCGAAAGCAGAAGCAGAGGTAGTAGCATTGGCACAGGCAATGACAAGTGGATTAGCGGATAATGCGGCAGTATATCCGGCTCCGCCTGTGGTGCCGGTGGATTTGACATCGCTGATAAGTGCTTATATGAGCGCCAAAAACGACTCTATTGCCGCCCAGGCAGCGGCAGAGGAGGCAACGGCTGATAAGGACGATGCACTGGACGATTTGGCCGATGCGATGAAAAGTGATATCCGCTATGCGGAGAACACTGTAGATTACGATGATGATAAGTTAAAACTTATCGGCTGGGCAGGCAGAAAGGCGGCAACCGCCTTACAAATTCCCGGCCAGACGAGATTGCTGGAAGCGCCGCGTCAGGGTGATGGCTGGGTCTTTCTGGATTGGAAAGCCCCTGTTGATGGCGGTGCTGTTGCCGCTTACAGGGTAATGCGTAGGGAGCGGCCTGAAGGCGCATGGCAAGAGGTTGCAACTGCGGTAATCAGCGAGGCGACTTTGGTCGAACAACCGACCGGAAAAGAGCTGGAATACCGCATAATCGCAGTAAATAAATCCGGCGACGGCGAACCGTCAAATACTGTTATGGTAGTATTGTAAAATCTGTTAATTTTGGGAGCGCGGAGAAAACCTTCTCTACGCTCTCGTTTTTACGATAAGATTTCTTATGAAATATGCGCGAAAAATATACCGAAATATTACAGATGATTATCGACAGTTTCAAGCATTACATAAGCGTAAGTCAATAGTGTACAGCAACCGAACGACGAACAAACAGAAATAAACAATGGTTCCAAAGTCCCGATTACAAATAGTATTGCGAAATGCGGCATTTGTTACAGTGGCTAATGGTGTCTCACAGGTACTCCTCGCGATAACGGGTATTGCGATTGTCCGTTACCTTGGGCTGTCGCTTTATTCGGATTACGCCACGGCGATGCTCTATATGAGCTTATTCAGTGTTTTGGGTCGGCTTGGTTTCCACCGAGTGTTTTTGAGGGAGTGTTCACGAGACGTTGATCTGACGCCGCACTATTTTGCTGCTACATTGTTACTAAATGGCGGCCTTGCTTTCCTTGGATGGGTGGCGGCACTGTCCATAGCATATTTTCGCTATGATAGCAGAGTCTTCGCATTAACTGTGTTGCTGGGCACGAGTCTGATGTTGATGTCGCTGAGGCGGACGTCCACCACCGTTTTCCAAGTACATCAGAAAATGCACTTCACTGCGCTGGTGAGCATTGTCGGGTCACTGTTTTACACTATCGTATTTTTTGCTGCTATGGTTTCGAAAGCTTCCATTTTCGTGCTAGCGGGCCTTCACCTAATTATGAGTGTATTTAATTTCCTGTTAAGCTGTGGTTTGAGCTTTCGCCTCTCGTTTCCGAGATTCCACCGTCCGATATTGAAAAAGCTATTGTCGTTCGGTTGGTATTTTTGTGCTATCGATATCATGCTGGTCGCTTATACCCAGTCAAATGGATTTATTCTTGCTGTTTTCAATCTAAAGGAACAAGTGGGCATATATAACGCGGCTTTTCGCATGTTTGCTTTGCTTCAGATGATAGGCCAAGTTATTGAAAGTGCGATAGCTCCAGCCTTATATGGGGCATCCAATGAGCCGGAACGTATGCTCCGTGGTATAAAGCTTGCGATTCGGTACTTTACAGTGGGTGTGATACTATTAGGAGCGATTTTCTTAGGGCGGGCCGAGTGGCTGATGACGACTGTCTTTAAAGCCGAATTTGCCGCTTCTAGATCGGAAGAGCGTCGTGTAGGGAAAGAGTGTAGATCTCGGTGGTCGCCGTATCATTAAAAAAAAAAAGAGAATGCGAGATGGTGACATACCCATCGTCTACTACTGAGATATTACCTGAACAACACCGCTATACCTGCTAACACTATGCGTACACATCACC
>CAJVYN010000280.1 GCA_913009355.1 uncultured bacterium
AAAGAGGTTAAATATTACAATTTGCGGGCTATTACAGCGGTCGGCTACCGGGTAAATTCTCATAGAGATAGAGAGTTTCGAAAATGGGCAACGGAAATCCTGCATGAATATATCATCAAGGGCTTTGCCATGGATGATGAAAGACTTAAACAGATTAAGCATTTTGGAAAAGATTACTTTGATGAAATGCTTGAGCGGATTAGAGAAATTCGTTTAAGCGAGCGAAGAATATATCAGAAAATAACTGACATTTACGCGCTATCGGCAGACTATGACAGCAAAGCAGAAATAACAAAGCAATTTTTCGCAATCGTTCAAAATAAACTCCACTGGGCTATTACCGGAAAAACCGCTGCCGAAATTATTTACAGCAAGGCCGATGCTGAAAAGATATATATGGGGCTTAAAACATGGAAAGACGCGCCGCATGGAAAAATTCTTAAAAGCGATGTAACCATTGCCAAAAATTACTTAAAT
This sequence comes from uncultured bacterium, assembly GCA_913009355.1. GTDB lineage: Bacteria > Planctomycetota > Phycisphaerae > Sedimentisphaerales > Anaerobacaceae > CAJVYK01. The sequence goes on from CAJVYN010000280.1 coordinate 478, forward strand.
GAAGAACATGTAAAACGATTGGAACAGATAGTTACTTCCTATCTTGATCTGGCCGAAACAAGAGCACGAAATAGAAAAGTAATGAATATGAAGGATTGGGAAGAATTTCTTGTGAAATTTTTAGAATTATCCGATGCGCCAATTCTTATTGATTCAGGTGAAACCTCCATGCTAAAAGCCAAACTCAAAGCAGAGAGCGAATACGATAAATACCGAGTTATTCAAGATAGAAATTATATATCTGATTTCGACAGAGAAATAAAGCGTATTACCGGAAAAAAGAAATGAGCGAAAAAATAACAGAAAATGAAATAGAAAAATTCGCCATCGAGCTTCTTGAAAAGCAGGGCTACCAATACATCTATGCTCCTTCCATCGCCCCTGACAGTGAAACACCAGAAAGAGAAAGCTTTGAAGATGTATGGCTCAGGGAGCGATTACAAACTGCAGTCAGCAGAATCAACCCTTCTATCCCTGTCGATATCCGTGAAGACGCAATCAAGCAGGTTCTAAGACTCAATTCCCCTGAACTCATTGCCAATAATGAAGCCTTTCACCGGATGCTGACAGAAGGAATAAAAGTCACCTATCAAAAAGACGGCCACAGCCGTGGTGATCTGGTCTGGCTGATTGATTTTAATAATCCGGAAAATAACGATTTCATCGTTGCCAACCAGTTTACCGTTATCGAAAACAATGTCAACAAACGCCCGGATGTGGTCCTTTTTATCAATGGTCTGCCTCTGGTAGTTATTGAGCTGAAAAACGCGGCGGATGAAAACGCTACCGTAAGATCGGCATTCAAACAGTTCCAGACCTACATGCAGGCAATCCCCAGTCTCTTTACCTACAACGGTTTGATGATTATTTCCGACGGCCTTGAAGCAAAAGCCGGTTCCATCTCTGCCGGACTAAGCCGTTTTATGGCCTGGAAGACATCAGACGGCAAAGTGGAAGCTTCACCGCTTATAGGACAACTGGAAACTCTGATCAAGGGCATGCTTAATAAGAAAACCCTGTTAGACCTTATCCGACATTTCATTGTCTTTGAAAAATCTAAAAAAGAAGACAGGGAAACAGGAGTCATTACCATTCAAACAGAGAAGAAGCTTGCATCCTATCATCAATATTATGCGGTGAATCGCGCGGTGGAATCGACCTTGCGGGCATCGGGCTATTGTGAAACAAAGGCTGAAAAGGCAGGTGAGCCGATAGTGATGGAATCACCTGAAAGCTATGGTCTTACCGGGGTGAATTCTCAACCGGTGGGCGACCGAAAAGGCGGCGTGGTCTGGCATACACAGGGAAGCGGCAAATCACTCTCTATGGTCTTTTATACGGGCAAGATTGTCCTGGCAATGGATAACCCCACGATTCTGGTCATTACCGACAGAAACGATCTGGACGATCAGTTATTTGATACCTTCGCTGCCTCAAAACAATTACTCAGGCAGGAACCGGTGCAGTCGGCAGACAGAGGCCACTTAAAGGAACTGCTCAAGGTTGCATCAGGCGGCGTGGTCTTTACCACTATCCAGAAATTCCAGCCCGATGAGGGCAATGTTTATGAAACCCTGTCGGAGAGAAGAAACATAATTGTCATCGCTGATGAAGCCCACCGAACCCAATACGGCTTTAAAGCCAAGACCATTGATGCCAAGGATAAAGATGGTAATGTGATTGGTAAGAAAATTGTGTACGGCTTTGCAAAGTATATGCGCGATGCCCTGCCCAATGCTTCTTATCTGGGATTTACCGGAACACCTATTGAAAACACTGATGTTAACACACCCGCCGTATTTGGCAACTACGTTGATATTTACGATATTTCACAAGCTATTGAAGACGGGGCAACGGTCAGGATTTATTATGAGAGCAGGCTTGCCAGAATAAGCTTAAGTAACGAGGGTAAAAAACTTGTTTCTGATCTGGATGATGAACTTGATCAGGATGAGGACGTACGGGCGAATGATTATTCGCCCCAACAAGCTAAAGCAAAGTGGACACAACTGGAAGCGCTCATCGGCAGTGAAGACCGGATCAAGCAGGTGGCCCGTGATATTATCAGTCACTTTGAGCAGCGGC
>CAJVYN010000281.1 GCA_913009355.1 uncultured bacterium
ATTAACCTGGCGTTTGTCGCTGATGAGAAAATATCCCGGCGCTATTTCTTTAGCCGCACCCTGGTCCTGGATCAGCTCCAGCTAACCAGCAGCGTGGAACAAGCCCAAATGGAGCATCGTATCGTACTCCAGACCGGCTTAAAACACTGGCGTTTTCGGATTATGCCGCGGACTTCGCTATCCTTTCAAAATCCGGAAAGTAAGCTGCGCCGTGCTTATAGGGATTATTTCCTTAGGGCGGAAAAGTTGCTGGAAACACCAGCGCTGAGCGGTTATTATCTGGCCTGGGCGACAAAAATGCGCACTTCCTATGACTGAATATTAGGCGTTTTTAAACTAGAAGCGAAAATCAAAGGCTAAAACCTTAGGGGGGTTCTTTTTGGAAAAAACACCACCCCCCTAAAACCCCCCGCAAAAACTTTAAATTTTGCAGCTCTTCGTTGACTCACTCTTCCGTGCTCTTTTGTATCTTAGAAGAAGAGAAAAAAATGAACTACCTTTTTGCTCTTCTTCTATAGCACTTATTAACGAAAATTTGTCATAGCGCAAATTGATTTAACCAATTGTGGATGATCGATGTAATACTTCAAAGCCACCTCAACCTGATCATCCAACTCTTCTACATCTTTCGTCCAGAACCAACTGAAAAACTTGCCCTTTATCGCTAACCATAACTCCTCAATCGGATTCAAGTCAGGCGAATATGTCGGCAAATACTTCGGCTCCAAAATTCCCCAGTCCAGTTTTTTAGTCTTGTGCCACGAAGCGTTGTCCAAAATTACTATGTTCCGTCGGCTGTGATCCACATGCCTCGCAAGCTCATTCAGAAAGCCTTGAAATATATCAGTATTCACGTAAGGCATTAGCAGCGAAACAAACTTACCATCACGCGGTCTTACCGCACCAACCACGCTGGCCCTGACATGGCTGCCGTAATATGGAATCTCCGGACGGCTGCCCTTCAAACACATGATCCGCCTGGGCACTGGATCGCCAGCAAAGCCGGTCTCGTCACAGAACCACAAGTCAATCTTGGGTTGTGCTCGAAGAATCTGAATTTGCGTAACAAACTCACCGCATGCCGCTTCATCCTGCTGCGCTGACATTTTTCTTGGCTTTAAACGGACATACCCCATTGATCGCAAAATGTTGCAGGTGTGAGAGTAACTTATTGTCAGGTCGTACTTTTTTTTAGGTAGCCATGAATGACTTTGCCCGTTACTATCCCTCGTCTGGTCTTGATTTCAACCTTGGCGACCTTGGTAATCTCCGCTCTCATCTCACCCGTTACTTTTGATTTGGAACCACCGCTTTTGCTGACTAACGCCTCCCTTCCGCCCTGGTTCCATTTTCTGACCCAGATTAAAATTATTTGCCTACTCACCCCAGTAATCTTAGCCACTTCTTTTTGGCTGTAGCCCAACATTAGCAAACGAATAGCATTAAGCCGCCTTGCCAGCTTTGGATCACGTTCCTGCTTGATTAATTCCTTTAAACTTTTGGCATCTGCCTGCCTGATTTCAGGCTCTATCCCCCGCATATTATGCTTATCGGATTCCTAAAACATTAACATGACAAATTTTGATTAATAACTACTATATCTGACTATAGCTGGCATCACTCAAGATCCTCGGGGAGCATATCTTTTTCGCCATTCCTTAGCTGTACATCTGGTGCGAAAAGGACACCCGCTCAAAACCATAAGCGACATGCTGGGACATCAGAATCCCAAGTCAGCCTACTGTTACACCAAACTGGCTCTGGAGGATCTTAGCCAAGTCTGCCTTTCCGTAAAGGAGGTACTGCCATGAAAAAGGAATACACCAAAGCTTTCCAAAGTTCTCTCGGAAGTAAACTACCACCGACCTTGTCGGTGGCCTTCTTTTGAGACGACAACTTCTGACAATGTCATCCGTCGTCTTTCCATAGCCTTCGCTGCTCCTCACGTATCTGTTCATCTTCTTGATTCTTAACATACTCTCGTATTACTTCACTATTTATACCTACCGTGCTTACGAAATACCCCCTCGCCCAGAGATGCATTCCCCAGTATCTTTTACCTAACTCAGGAAACTCTTTCCGTAACCTTTCGGCGCTCTTGCCTTTTAATATCTTCATTGTATGCGACGGTGAATACTTTGGCGGCACAGACAGATACATATGCACATGGTCTGAGCATATCGCACCCTCCAGTATTGTTATGTCCAGCCAATTACACAGTTCTTCCAATATCTCCTTGAGCCTTGGCTTTATCTGTTTTATCAGAACATGATACCGATATTTAGGAACCCACACAAAATGGTATTCGCATCGATATGCGGCATGGGACGATTTGTTGTAGCCTTCCATCGACTTCCTCCGACTCCAGACTACAACAAATCGTCAGGCTTATCAACAATGTTGACGCGCTATATGGTGTGGGGCCTTCGCCCCCACGAGATCGGAAGAGCGTCGTGTAGGGAAAGAGTGTAGATCTCGGTGGTCGCCGTATCATTAAAAAAAAAAACAAAAAAACAAAAAAAAAAAAATACAAAAAAAAAAAAAAAAA
>CAJVYN010000282.1 GCA_913009355.1 uncultured bacterium
GTTTGGCTCATGCTCTGTTGAAAACTTGTCATTTCGACCGTAGTGAGCGAAGCGAACAAAGTGGAGAAATCTGTTTTCCCTCGGCTGCGCTGGGGACAGGTTTAATAGATTTCTCGGCTTCGGCCTCTGTGAGGCCTTCGCTCGAAATGACTTTGGCGTCTGTTTTCAACAGAGCATTTAGCTCAGTAAGCAGGGAATCGCCAAAGGCCGTTTCGGCTATAAAATACCGCTGAGTTAGCGGTTTTTTGCCGGCAAAAGAGCTTTTTGCCGGCATTAAAAATTTCACTGGTAATTTGGGCTGTAAGCTCTTATGATTGCGCAGGTTAGCTTCCGGCGCCAAAACGGCACAAAGCGAAGCCCTTCCGGTGCTGAACTGTTTTTCTGGAAAGCAGTCGCTGATAGTCTTATAATGCAGCGGAATGATTTGTGATTTATGATGGTTCGACTTCGCTCACCACAAGTTTGCGATTTACGATTGAAAAGCGAAGATTTCTAAACGCTATACGCTATACGCTATACGCTGTTATTTGGAGAAATGAAACTATGATTAAAGAAATAAAGGGTCAGTTAACGGTCGGCAAAGGTAGTTACGCTATTGTAGTCAGCAGGTTCAACGAATTCATAACCGCCAGACTGCTCGCCGGCGCGATAGATTGTCTCGCCCGTCACGGCGCAGCCGACGAACAAATATCCGTAGTCTGGGTGCCGGGCGCCTGTGAAATTACTATTGCTGCAAAAAAACTCGCACAAAGCGGTAAGTATGCTGCGGTCCTCTGCCTCGGCGCAGTCATACGCGGCCAAACGCCCCATTACGATTATGTCTGTCAGCAGGTGGTTCGCGGCATCGGGCAAATCAACTATGATTCAGCAGTGCCGGCAATATTCGGCGTCCTGACCTGTGATACACTCGAGCAGGCTGTTGACAGGGCAGGGACGAAAATGGGCAATGCCGGAGCCGATGCAGCACTGACAGCTATTGAAACAGTCAACGTGATGGAACAAATTTAACTGCGTGACTCGTGACTCGTGACTCGTGACCCGAATGAGCCACGGCCGGCGAGCCACGAGCGACGGGCCACGAAATGAGCGTCGATAGAAGAACAAGAGCCAGAGAACTGGCAATACAGGGGTTATATCAACTCGATGTGCAGGGGCCAGACCTGCTTGAGCGCCTAAGCCGGTTCTTCGTGGAAAATGAACCTGATGATTCAATACGCAAACTTGCCTCGGACTGGACGGCAGGTACGTGGAAGAATTTGGATGTATGTGACGAGCTGATAGTGGCTTCAACAATAAAATGGGAATTGTCCCGGCTTTCGTATGTTGACAAAAGTATTTTGAGATTGGCGGTTTATCAGTTGAAGTTCTGCCCTGACATTCCGCCAAAAGTTGTGATAAACGAGGCCATCGAATTAGCCAAAAAATTCAGCACAGCTCAATCGTCTGCGTTTGTTAACGGCGTGCTTGATGCCGTCTTGAAAAAGCTGAAAGTGTAAAACGAGAGTGCAAAATTTAAAAACTTTAAGTTTTTAGTTTTCTATGAGAACAATTGCGGTATTAAACCAAAAAGGGGGGGTTGGAAAGACCACAACAGCGGTCAATACTGCAGCGGCTCTTGCCGCTGCCGGCCTAAAGGTGGCCGTTATCGATTTGGATCCTCAAGCCCATCTGACGATACATCTCGGCCTTGAGCCGGATACTATCGAGTCCGGCTCGTACAAGGTACTAACCCAGTCAGCCGAGTTTGAAAAAGAAATCATGCTTGTGCGTCCGAACCTCTGGATACTGCCTGCGAATATCAATCTTGTCGGAGCAGAAAGCGAGCTGGTAAGCGTAGTCGGCAGGGAAACTATTTTGCGAGAAGCAATTCAAAAAGTTGGGGACAAATTCGATTATTCTCTTATTGACTGTGCCCCTTCGCTCGGATTGCTTACATTAAATGCCCTCGCCGCCGCCGACGAGATATTGATTCCGCTTCAACCCCATTTCCTGGCCCTGCAGGGATTCGGGAAGCTTCTGCAGACCGTTGACCTTGTCAACAAAAGAATCAACCCGAACCTGAAAGTTAAAGGGATTCTGCTGTGTATGTTTGACAGCAGAGCCTCGCTGCCGAATGAGGTCAAAGCCGACATCGAGCAATTCCTCGACAGTGCGCGCGGAACTAACTGTGCCTGGTCACAAGCCCGGATTTTACCCGTTTACATCAGAAGAAATATCAAGCTCGCCGAGGCGCCGAGCTACGGCAAAACAATTTTCGAATACGAGCAGAATTGTCACGGTGCCGAGGATTATAAGAAGGTTGCCGAATTCATACATACTCAATCATCACAGCCATCGCCACAGCCGGACACACAGCCTTCTGCCACCGGCCAAAATCTGATATAATAAAATAAACACTAAAAATAGGTGGCTGTGGGGCTGTTGAAAAAGTCCTTTTAATCCCGTATAATAGTACCATCTTTGGGGGATGTTTTCAAGGATGGAGATATAATTGTGTTAGGTACACAGAAACGCTGGCAGGAAGACCTCTTCGTAGC
>CAJVYN010000283.1 GCA_913009355.1 uncultured bacterium
AAGGAATGTGACTGGAGTTCAGACGTGTGCTCTTCCGATCTGTTTGTCAATGGTATCCCGCTTTTATTTGTTGAGTGTAAGAATATTCATAAAGATCTAAAACAAGCCTACGAAAAGAATTTAGCTGACTATAAGGATACGATCCCGCACTTTTTCCATCATAATGCGATTGTTATGCTTGCCAACGGAGAAAAAGCCAAAGTCGGCACTATTACCGCGGGATATGAGCATTTTCATGAATGGAAACGCTTGTCGGAATCTGACTTGGGTGTTGTAGATATGGAGACGCTTCTTAAAGGTGTATGCGCCAAAGATAATTTCATGGATATTTTTGAGAATTTTATTGTTTATGACGATTGTACCGGCGCAAAGATAAAAGTGCTTTGTAAAAATCACCAATATCTGGGTGTAAATCAGGTTATTGCCGCCTTGAATGATCCTGCCAAGATTAAAGGTAAACTCGGCGTCTTCTGGCATACACAGGGAGCGGGTAAAAGCTATTCTATGGTGTTTTTTACTACCAAGGTGCATCGCAAGATAGGGAGTAATTATACCTTTTTAATCTGCACTGACCGGGATGATTTGGATACACAAATATACAAAACTTTTGCCGGGTGCGGCGTGGTCGATAATGACAAAAATCCATGCCGGCCGGCCAGTGGTAAGCATCTGGCGGAATTGATGACACATCATAAGGCTTATATTTTTACTACCATACAAAAATTCAATCAGGAAGTAGATCAGGACGAAGGGTATACCAGGCGAGATGACATCATTGTGATCACAGACGAAGCGCACCGCACCCAATACGGAAGGTTGTCGCTAAACCTAAGAAATGCACTTCCTAACGCCAGTTATATCGGCTTTACCGGAACGCCTTTGTTCAAGGATGATGAAATTACGCGGCGGGTATTTGGTGATTATGTTTCCACCTATGATTTTCAGCGAGCGGTTGAGGATAATGCCACCGTACCGCTTTATTACGATGCACGTGGGGAAAAACTTGGGCTGGAAACCAATGATCTAAATGAAAAGATAGCAGCGAAGCTTGAAGAATATGAGAACGAAGATGCCGACACAACAGAGCGGCTGGAAAAGGAGCTTAAACGGGAGTACCACCTGATCACCGGTAAGAAACGGCTTGACCAGATTGCGCAGGATTTTGTGCAGCATTACAGCACGCAATGGGAAACCGGAAAGGCAATGTTCGTTTGTATCGATAAGGTGACATGCGTGCGTATGCACGGACTTATCGAAAAACACTGGGATTTCCGGATAGTTGAGTTGGAGAAAGAGGTACAAAGGGCACCAGATGAGCAAGAGGAAGTGCAGCTTCGCCAACAGCTTGCATGGATGAAGGAAACCCGAATGGCCGTGGTGGTTAGTGAAGAGCAGGGCGAAGTTGAAAAATTCCGAAAATGGGACTTAGATATTACTCCATACCGTAAACTCATTAAGGAAGGCTTTGAGACCGATGATGGAAAGCGCATAGATGTAGAAAGCGCTTTCAAAAAGGAAGATCACCCATTCCGCGTTGTAATAGTTTGTGCCATGTGGCTCACCGGCTTTGATGTGCCGAGCCTATCTACGCTCTATCTCGACAAGCCTCTCAAAGCACATACCCTCATGCAAGCCATTGCTCGCGCGAACCGTATCTATGAAGGCAAGAATAATGGTCTGATTGTTGATTACTGCGGTATATTGAAGAATTTGCGTAAAGCATTAGCAACCTTTGCTGGTCATCAAGGGCCGGGAAATGTGGATGATCCAACCGTACCGCCAGAAATTGATCCAATTCGCCCGGAGGAAGAATTACTTGCAGACTTGGAAGAGGCGATAGAAGCAGTTAAGGCATTTTTGCAAGCGCAAGGCTTCAGGCTTGAAGATGTCTTGGAGAAAACTGGTTTCGAGCGCAATAAGGCCATAATAGATGCCAAGGAAGAAGTGAACCAGAATGATGAAAGCCGCAAGCGTTTTCAGATTATCTGCCGTGAAGTATTTAAGAAGTTTAAGGCCTGCCTGACCATCAAAGGTATTAATAAATTTCGGCATGATTATGATGCTATTAATGTCATATACAAGAGCCTGCAAGAGGATGTAGAAAAGGCAGATATCTCGGATATTATTCAGGCGTTACACAAGATTATCGACGAATCAGTTGAACCCAAAGAAGTAAAGGATGGTTCACCAGACCGTCTCTATGATATTAGCCAAATTGATTTTGATCGTTTACGCAAGGAATTCGAGCATAGCCGTGCAAAGAATACGATCACACATTCACTCAAGGAGATGATTGAAAAGAAACTCCAGAAGATGTTGGCACAAAATCCAATGCGCACCGATTTTCAAAAGCATTATGAAGAGATAGTTGCTGGCTATAACAATGAGAAGGACAGGGCAACAATCGAACGCACATTCGAGGCATTGCTTAAACTGACGGGTACTCTTAGTGATGAAGAAAAGCGTGCGGTGCGTGAAGGGCTAGATCGGAAGAGCGTCGTGTAGGGAAAGG
>CAJVYN010000284.1 GCA_913009355.1 uncultured bacterium
ATTTCCCATTGATGACTTTTTGACCAGGTTCTGCAGTTTGCATATGTCCATTCGAGAAACAAGTCCAAAACTTGTCGTTTAACGATTTTATTGAACATCGGGATCTTAATTGCTATCTCATTATAAAAGCACAGATATGGGACTGAAATAATAACATATTTACTTGTCACTCTGTGCAACTGCTTCAAAATAACAGGAACGTCATCCCACGGTAAATGCTCCATAATCTCACAAGCCATAACAAGGTCATAACAATTGTCCTCAAATGGAAGCTCTCTTATGTCTGCAACAAAGTCAGGCTCCAGGTCCTTATCGTAGTCACAGGTGCTTATCTTAAAACCATTGTGCTTTAAATAGTTCGAGACTGTTTTATTACCAATGCCAATTTCAAGAATTCTTTGCGGACTGAGCTGCCGCACCAGATTGATCTGATAAAAGTAGCTGATAAATCTGATGAGGTTATCGTAATCCTGATAATAAATCTTTTCAGAAGTTTTGATATCAATATCATTTGTCATAACCATCACCTAATCTAATTTCGTGGTTCGCTCAATGACATCTGCAATATAATCGGTTACATCAATTTTGTCGGCAAGCAGTTCTTCACGGGCGGCTGTGCATTTTCCTTTAACTTCAGGGTCACAAAGCCAATCAATACAATACTGGAGAGCCTGCTGAGTGTCGGTGGTCTGTTTTACAAGCCCATATTCTTCGAGCATATTAATATAGCCCAGCTTCAAAGTATTGATATAAACAGCAGGTACGCCAAGTACTGCCGATTCAGATATCATCGTAGCGCCCTCGCCCACACAAAGAGACGCAAAAGCCATTATATGATGGATGAAATGAACCGGTATTTTTAATTGGTATTGTTTCAGTTCATCAGGACAATCCCCCTCAACGGACAGATAAGGCCTTGCGTACTTTGAAATTTCACTAATAAAATTCAGCATCCTTTTATTCTCAAATCCACATTGGCCAACATCATGATGAGCCTGCCAGCTAACCATACGAATCAAACAGTACTTTTCCTCTGGATTGATACCGGCTGATTTCACAATTTCTTTATCAGGTGTAAAATACTTCGGGTGCAGATAGGCCAGTTCGTGAAATCCAGCGTACAGTTTTTGTTTTTTTACGGCAGGTTTCGAATAACAATCGGGGCTGTGAATTTGTGTTGCAAACGGCCATGTTATTTTATGTCCAAGTTTCTGGTGTTCTGTGTCGTCCCAGACAATAGCCGGCTTGCCGATTAATTTCCCGACATGAGCTATAAAATAACCACTGATACCCGTTAGGATATCAGCTTTAAATTTTCGGCAAAAATCTAATAATCTTATATCTCTCGTAATAAGTTCAAAGCCAAGACCAAATTTACCTTTGCCTGCTTTGCTGAGAATTGTATAATCGAGATTGTAATTTTCTAACAATTCAACAGTCACATCTTTCTGTCGTGCGGTAATTGCGACATCATAGCCTTTTTGATGCCATATATTAATTGCATTCTTAAAAAAGTGAACATGTGCGGGATGTATTACATCTACCAGAATATTCATTTGGGTTTTCTTGTGTAGGATTTGCTTAACAGTTCATTTATAAGTTTTCTGTTTGAGCCTATGATATGGCCGATTATGCCAAGCGAAAACAGGTTAAATGATATTATTAACAAAACAACACCGAAGAGCAATGATTGTATATGGCCTGCTGAGCCCTCTTTGAAAAAATAATATAAAAATCTGAGGCAGGGAACGGCCCCGATGATGGCTGTAATCATTGAGGCATAAAAGAAAGTCATAAAAGGCTTATAAATTATATAGGAGCGCAGAATAACCCAGACCGAGCGGAAGATGTAGCTCGGTACTGACTTCATAAGCCTGGAATTTCTGGTTTTTGTATTGACTTCAATCGGTACGCTGTCGATGCGCATATCCATTGCACCTGCCTGAATGATAGTCTCGAGAGTATATGTGTAGCGATTGAATATCTGGAGTTGGCTGGCGGCTTCAGCCGAATATGCGCGGAAGCCACTCGTTGTATCGGGAACATCTGTTCCGGAAAACCCCCTAACAACACCGCTTCCGATTCTTTGGAGCTTTTTCTTGAGCCAGGAAAATTCTTTTATCGATTCAATTGGTCTTGCACCGATGACAATATCGGCTTTATTTTCAAGAATCGGTTTAATTAAGTTTCTTATATATTTGGCTTTGTACTGATTGTCGCCGTCGGTGTTCACAATTATATCAGCCTTGTTTTGAAGGCAATAGCTTATTCCTTTAATAAATGCTTTTGCCAAACCATGATTTGAGCCAAGTTCAAGTATGTGGTGGACACCGGAACGGCTGGTCAGTATATCTCAACACTTCTGCTCTTTTCTACCCTTCTCAAACTGACCGATTTACGGCCCAAAATTGCTATAACTGATTATTTAATAATGTGTTCCGTAAAACAAAAAAACAATCAAAAAGCCATCCCGACTTCGTCGGGATTCCGCAATTTTGATTTTTAAT
>CAJVYN010000285.1 GCA_913009355.1 uncultured bacterium
TACGGCGACCACCGAGATCTACACTCTTTCCCTACACGACGCTCTTCCGATCTAGTCGTTGGCTGTTAGTCGTTAGTTCGCGGATTTTCGTGGCTTTCGCTGTTAATGATAAAAAAAACAATGCCCACACCGGCTGGCCAATAAAATGAAACACGCTGAATTAGCAAAAAGGCAGATAGTTTGCGATAGTTTGCAGAAGGAATAAATAATGGCTGAAGCTGAACAATCTACGCAGATAGCGTTGTTTAAGGGCAAGGAAATCAGGAAAACTATTCACGATAACCAATGGTGGTTTTCCGTGGTTGATGTTATTGAGGCATTAACAGATTCAGGCAGATCTCGCAAATATTGGAGCGATTTGAAGAAAAAGCTCGTAAAGGAAGGCTATGATGAAGTGTCCGAAAAAATCGGACAGTTGAAATTAGTCTCAGCGGATGGGAAGTCCAGAACAACGGATTGTGCGGATACGGAAACATTATTTCGTATTATCCAGACTATACCCAGCCCAAAGGCAGAGCCTTTTAAGCGATGGCTGGCCAAGGTCGGCTATGAACGCATCCAGGAAATCGAAGACCCTGAACTGGCAACCAAGCGAACACGGGCACTTTATAAGGCCAAAGGTTACCCCGATGACTGGATTGAAAAACGGATGCGTTCGATAGCGATTCGTGAGGGATTGATCGATGAGTGGAAAAACCGCGGCGTCAAAAAACAAAAGGATTATGCGATATTGACAGCTGAAATATCCAAAGCCGCTTTCGGTATAACGCCATCAGAATATAAAAAAATAAAGGGCTTAAAACGTCAAAACCTGCGAGACCATATGAATGATTTGGAGTTGATATTTTCAATGTTGGGTGAGGCTGCCACAACTGAGATTACCCGCAATAAGGACACACAGGGATTTGATGAGAATAAACAAGCTGCCATTGAAGGCGGCTCGGTAGCAGGGACAGCAAGGAAAGAACTTGAGACAAAATCAGGCAAAAAGGTAGTGTCCGGCAAAAACTATCTGCCTGGCAAAAAGGTTAAGAAATTAAAAAGTAACCAGGTGGATTAAAAGAAAAAGAATAGGAATAATATGCCGCACAGAGCATTTATAACCAATGAGAAAACAAAGACATTAAAGAAGAGACTAACAGAGCTTGTCGAGCATAGTGAGGAACTAAAATTCTTAGTAGGCTTTTTTTATTTTTCTGGATGGAGCCAGCTTTACAACAGCTTAAAAGACAGAGATGATTTAGAGATAAAAGTCCTTGTAGGATTAAGTGTTGATAAGAAGCTTTACAGCATACTCGAATACGCCAGAGAAGCCGACAACCTGACAGGTGAAGAAAAGGCGGATGATTTCTTCAAGTCTTTAAAAATAGCTATCAATAGTGAGCAGCTTGATAACGAAGAATTTTACAGGCAGGTGGATTTCTTCGTAAAGCTCATAGAGGAAGATAAGCTCAGGATTAAAAAAACCGCAGAGCCTAATCACGCCAAACTGTATATATTCAAGATAAAAGAACATCTCAAGGGTATTGCAAATTGCAAATTCATCACAGGTTCAAGCAATCTCACCAGAGCCGGTATTGCCGAACAGAACGAATTTAATGTGGAAATCGGCGATTACGGCACAGAAGAAGCAGAGAAATATTTTGACGAACTCTGGGGGCCAGCTATTGATATTACAGAGGATGTACAACGAAAGCGGGACTTGCTTGATTTGATAAGAAACCGCTCTCAGGCTGCAATTGTTACCCCCTTTGAAGCTTATGTAAAGGTATTGAAAACATATATCGACTTACAAAAACAAAGACAGATAAAACCCCACGTAAGCAGATTACTGGAAGAGAAAGGCTATAAGTCATATAGCTACCAGAGCGATGCCGTCAATCAGGCGCTAACGATAATTGACAATTATAACGGTGTTGTTATTGCCGATGTTGTTGGTCTTGGCAAAAGCGTAATAGCCTCGATGATAGCAAAGAATATGGGCAAAAGGGGAATGATTATTTGTCCGCCGGGGATTATTGGAGACAAATCAATCCCAAACGGTTGGAACAAATACAAATACGATTTCCAGCTTTATGACTGGGAAATCTACTCATCTGGAGACCTGGAGGGGGCTTGTAAATATATTCGCCAGTATGGTGAGGATATTGAAGTTGTAATTGTTGACGAGGCGCACAGATATAGAAATCAGGACACTCAAAGCTATGAGCTTTTAAGTGCAATCTGCCGCAAAAGGCAGGTTATGTTGCTGACGGCAACGCCTTTTAACAACAGTCCTGCTGACATATTCTCGCTTTTGAAGCTTTTTATCGTTCCGGGTAAATCAAAGATTACTCTTGACGAGAATCTGGAAGCAAGATTTTCACACTATGAAAAGCTATTCAGGCAACTTTCTTTTATTACTAAGAACCATAATTCAACAAATAGATCGGAAGAGCGTCGTGTAGGGAAAGAGTGTAGATCTCGGTGGTCGCCGTATCATTAAAAAAAAAAAATAA
>CAJVYN010000286.1 GCA_913009355.1 uncultured bacterium
TTTGTTTCGGGCTAAAATTGACGAAGATAATATGGCCGGTACACAGTGAAAAGTTTAACCGTTTGAATGGAGAGTATGTATGATGAAATCAGTTTTCAACAAATCAACCTTATCTTTCCTGGGCCTGCTAATGATGCTTTGTTGTTCCTGTGCCGTGAGGCAGCGGGTGAAAACCGATACAGCCGGCAAACCCACCCCTGAGCCGGCAAATATTGTCGCGAAGATAGGCGATTACGTCATCACGAAAGAAGAACTTAAAAAAAAGCTAATGGCTGAGCTTGTGCCCAGACGTGACGAATACGACTACAACAGGAAAGCAGGGCCGGTTGACGCTAATACGGTACTTATGAAAATGGTAGCAGAAAAAGCAATGGTGATAGAAGCCCGCAGGAAAAACTATCTGGAAGATGAATCAATCCGGGACTCGCTTAAGCGATTTAAGGAAAAAAAACTTGTAAACTTGCTGCTGGGAGCATATCTGAAGGACAAAATAACAGTTACGGAGACGGAAATAGACGAAAAGATAAAAACCAATCCCAAACTAAAACGAATCCGCGCAAAGGCAATGCTCCAAAGGACGAAAGCCGGCAAACTCGTAAATCAATTTTACAGCGAGATATATAAGAAGTTCAACGCTCAAAAGTTAAGTGTCAATTTCCCTAAAGTAGTCCGAATCCACCGAAGACTGTTACTCTATCCGAAAGAACCCCAGAAAATGCGATGGATCCGTGTCAATCAAGTAAGAAATGAATTGACGCCAGAAGAGAAAAACATTGTTCTGGCAACGTATGATAATGGAAAAGTAACATTAAAGGACTGGTTCGATGCTTTGTGTCAAATCGCTCCACCATCCCGCCCAAGAGATTTGAACACCGCAAAGGGTGTCGAACGGCTATTAGACAGTGTCTTGAGAACGCCTATTTTCGTCGCTGAGGCCAAATCCCGCGGATTGGACAAGGATGAAAGTTTACTAAAGCAAATAAGAAAGCGGGAAGATGAGAAGCTGCTCAGTAAAATCATGAGAGAAAAAGTCAAGGATATTGAAAACCCGCCAACGGAAGAGCAGATAGTCGCCTACTTCAATGAGAACAAGAAAGAATTCGGGACGCCTGAAACGCTCAAGATTGACCAAATCTGGTGTCAAAATATTGAAACAGCCCGGAAGGTAAAGGCCGAATTGGACAGTGGCAAAGATTTCAAGTCGGTTAGACAAGAATACTCTCTGGAGAAAAAAGGCAGACCTTTTAATACTTATCCCAGCTATGAAGGGGTGTTTTTTAAGGATTTGTGGAAGGCCGAGCCGAATGAAATAGTAGGGCCGGTGAAGGGCTTTTATCGTAAGGGGGTCAAGTGGCGAATCGTTAAGATATTAGAAAAAAAGCCAGGCAAAGTAAAGGAATACACCAGTGATATGAAAGGCAATGTCAAAATGAAAATGCAGAACGAACAAAGAGAAGCAATCCTGGAGAAATACAGAAACGAACTCCTGAAGAAATATCCGTACGAGATTTATGCTGAAAGAATCAAGGATATTGACCCGCTGGATATACCATAGAGACCGGAGCATAACCAAATAACCCCGCACCAATTAGGCGCAAGTCTAAACTCAATTGGTGCGGGGTTATTTTTTTCTACATTGGGGAGGGATTTGGAACCGGTGGCAAATTTCGATATATTTGAGAACGTTACCAAAACCACTAACTCTTATAACAACAAGGGCTTACGCATCCTTCACGAAAGAGCGAGGAATTTTCTTGACAAATCTAAACGACTGTTTTATACTGTTGTTTGAAGTGATTGTTTTGTTTTTCCATTGCCGTTATAGGCGCGTATGATGAGTCAGAACCAGAACAAAGAGTCAAAAAAATCTGGCGATAACGTCCGTAAACGACTTCTTGATACTGCTGAAAAGCTCTTTTCCGAGAAGGGTTTCGCCAGCACCTCCATTCGTGACATAACCAGAGAAGGTTGCTGCAATATCGCTGCTGTAAACTATTATTTCGGCGGAAAGGATAATCTCTACCTTCAGGTTTTCCGCCGTCAACTCGACAAAATGAAAAAAATCCGAATTAAGTCTATCCGAGACGCTATGGATAACTCTACGGGGCCTGCGAACCTGAAAAAATTGGTTCACAGCTTTGCCCAGGTCTTTGTGGAATCCCTGCTCGCCGAGGAGGGTAATCCGCAGTTCATAAACCTGGTTATACGCGAAATGCTTGACCCGCAGCTACCTCAGGAAATGTTTGCCGCCGACTATATTCAGCCTATAGCCGGTGCTTTCAAGGATGCCCTTTGTAAATTGTGTCCCCAGCTTGACCCCATTTCCGCTGAGCTGTGCATCCATTCTCTTGTCGGTCAGTTATACCAGGTGGTTCGGGCTACGAATCTTTACAGAAAAATCGGACAAGATAACATTCCTGTTCTTGATGTACCCAGGGTAATCGACCACATAGTCTGCTTTTCCGTTGCGGGTATCCGTGCCTGTAT
>CAJVYN010000287.1 GCA_913009355.1 uncultured bacterium
TATATTCGGACAGCTTCCTGAAGGTGTACACAGCCGGTTAACAAGACCTGATTATTTTCACCCGTCGCCGCAATAGTAACATCGTTGCAATATGCTATGCGCATCCCCGCCGTCGGGCGTAGCGAAGCAGCGTAGTACGAAATGTCATTGCGAGACCGCCGAAGGCGGGTCGAGGAACTTGTTTTACATAGACCCCTCGGCTGCGTTTGGGGCGACCGTCGAAAGGTTTTGTTAGGCACTCTTATATAACTCAAACTGACCGTTTTGTCCGTACCTATACCTGTGGCAGTCCTATGGACTCCGCCGTAAGGCGTCCCATAGGGACTTACGGAGAGCTAAACTCAACTCACCCGTTGACAAGGTATTATGCGCCATAAAAACAATAATAAAATCAGCCATCCGCCAACGGCGGATTCGACAATTTTGCATTTTACACTTTGATTTTTGCGTTTTCAAACTGACCATCGGTCAGTTTGAATTAATAAGTAGTTCAGTTGCCAGTTGTCGGCCTATCTCGGTTTTGAATGTGCTGTCGATTTGCTTTTTTACTTTTTCCTTATACGCATCGACGACAAACTGCTCGCCGATATCGCTCAGCCGATGCGCATCCTGGATAATCCTAAGTTCAATGCTACTATCGATATCTTTCGCACCGTGGCCGCTGGCGATTATCCGGCATATATGCTCGATTGGCTCGGCCTCTACCCCATGTTTTACCAGGATTTTTCTAACGACAGCCAGACCCTCGATTTCCTGAGCTGGGCCTGCTGCAGGGCTGGGCTTGTGTCCGGCGATATCGTGCAGGATTGCTGCGGCTTTAACTACCAGCGGGTCACCGCCTTCGGCAAGTTGAATCTGCTCGGCATATTTTAATATATTAAGTGTACGGCTTATTCGTTTGCGGTCGTCGGCAAAAGCTTTTCTCATTTCCTCGATGAGTTTGTTGCATAGAATACCGCTGCCCTGAACAGCGGAAACGCCGAGACATTCCTTTGCGTATTTGCACCACTCGGCGCAGCCGAGGTCTAATTTCGGATTGACAATCAGCTCGCCGCACTTCAGACATTTCAGCTTCGGCTCGTCTTTCCAGAATTCTATTGCCGTTCCACAGCCGGGACAGTTAATCTCGAAAATGTCTTCCGGCTTCCAGAACCTCTGATCCTGACCTGGGCATCTTGGCATATCTGACTGTTCCCCTTTCCGGCATTAAGGTTATCACAGCTTAACTTAGTTCTCACTTCAATACAAGAGTTTTTGACACCGCAGCAGCCATAACCGAATGTCTCTGTCGAGGACCCAAAATCGTTTAGCCCCCAGGCCTGCCTGAGGGTTTCTTATCTCGCAATGATAATCCCTCAAATATCAAGCAAATCTATTTCACACCGTTACTTTACTTTCCTTTGTGAGATTGCTCTAATTCGCGTAATGCCGTGATGCCCAAAAGTAATAGATATGTGCATCCACCAGGAAACATAAAATCGCATAGATGTATTCATATCTATTCTTTGACGATGTCAAGGTCTTCACTTAATTTCAAATAGCGAGAATACACGAATGCAAAATGTTCTTTTCCTTTATTGCGTAAATTATCTCGTATTCGACTGCTAACATCAAGAATCACCTTTCTTACTTCCTGTTCGGCCGTGGCATTACCGAGAATCCTTTTCTCAAAGGCAGTCGTGTTTCGAATAAACGCCTCCTTGAACTCGGAAATAAATTTTTGTCTGTCCTTACTCGGTTTATATTTTTCACGCAATTGCCGGAAAATGGGGCTCATGCGGGCCCATATTTCAACTTCCCTCACAATGAGAAACTCCGAAGTAAATTGCGCTAGGTCAATTTCTACCAAAGGATTTTGCGATCTTTGGTTTTTAAATCTGTTCGACAATGACAAGAGTGATAACTCTGCATACAAGTCGGCAACTTTCTTGTCTTTGTATTTTTCTACTTGAGCAGGATATTTTTCGCTGATTGCATTCATCAACAGCTCATATCTCGACTCGGTCACAACGTTCGGTGAACATTTTAGCTCACGTTCCAAAAGATCTTTCAACGCTTTTTTAGTGTAATGCTTATCCAGAACACCGCGCTGTGTGAAAGGCAAGAGCTTATCCAAATCTGAAATTTCAGATTCTGCCACTGCCTGAAAAATCAAGCCTGAAATCAGCAATGAGGCAGCATTGGCTATTGTGACATTACCTGCACCTATTGGCCGATTTTTCAAAGCCAATTCTTCCAGGCGAACCAGCTGTTTCAGAATCGCAATGCGCTCTTCTGCATCAAACTCATCGTGAATAGCTTTCCAGGCAATGAGATCGGAAGAGCGTCGTGTAGGGAAAGAGTGTAGATCTCGGTGGTCGCCGTACCATTAAAAAAAAAAATAAACAAAGAAAAAAACAAAGAAGTTTAAAATCACACTGCTCATCTCACGACTAATAAATCACACTACAACAAACACAGCACAAACAATATGACAACTGATT
>CAJVYN010000288.1 GCA_913009355.1 uncultured bacterium
TGAACTGAATGTTTCGATGCTATTTCATAAAGTTTATTGCTGTCATATGCACTGTCACACAAGATTTATATCATCGAGGCAAACGGCCAGAGTTATCGCCTTGAGCAAAGCCGTAAACGCTTAGCCAGGCAGAAGAAAAGAACCGGCCAGAATTGAATATTGACAGCCGGGGTGGTCTCGGCTATATAGTGAGTAGGTGGTACATTTTTGTTCCGCCAGGTGGGACACTTTTACTCCGCCGTTTACAATCTGGGCAATGAGGCTAAAATCAGATACACAAATAGCTTTATTTTGGGCTGAAATTGCCGAAGATAATATGACCAATACCTGGATAAAAGTCTAACCGTTTGAATGGAGAATATGTATTATGAAATCAGTTTTTAACAAATCAGCTTTGTCCTTCCTGGGCCTGCTAATGATACTTTGTTGTTCCTGTGCCGTGAAGCAGCAGGTGGAAACCGATACAGTCGTCAAACCCGCCCCTGAGCCGGCAAACATGGTTGCGAAGATAGGCGATTACGTTATTACGAAAGAAGAATTTGAAAAAGAACTGAAGGCTGAACTTGTGCCCAGACGTGACGACTACAACGTTAATACTGAGCCGGCTGACGCTAATACGGTACTTATGAAAATGATAGCTGAAAAGGCAATGGTGATAGAAGCCCGCAGGCAAAACTATCTGGAAGATAAATCAATCCAGGACTCGCTTAAGCGATTTAAGGGGAAAAAACTTGTAAACTTACTGTTGGGAGCATACCTGAAGGACAAACTGACGGTTACGGAGACAGAAATAGACGAAAAGATAAAAACCAATCCCAAACTGAAACGAACCAGCGCAAAGGCAATGCTCCAAAGGGCGAAAGCCGGCAAACTCATAAATCAATTTTACAGCGAGATATATAAGAAGTTAAATGTTCAAAAGTTAAGTGTCAATTTCCCTAAAGCAGTCCGAATCCACCGAAGGCTGTTACTCTCTCCGAAAAAGCCCCAGAAAATGCGATGGATCCGTGTCAATCAAGTAAGAAATGAATTGACGCCAGAAGAGAAAAACATTGTTCTGGCAACGTATGATAATGGAAAAGTAACATTAAAGGACTGGTTCAATGCTTTGTGTCAATTCGCTCCTCCATCCCGCCCAAAAGATTTGAACACCACAAAGGGTGTTGAACGGTTATTAGACGGTGTCTTGAGAACGCCTATTTTCGTCGCTGAGGCCAAATCCCGCGGATTGGACAAGGATGAAAGTTTGCTAAAGCAGGTAAGAGAACGGGAAGATAGGCATCTGCTCACTAAAATCAGAACAGAGAAGTTGAGTGACATTAAAGAGCCGATATCGGAAGAGCAGATAGTTGCCTACTTCAGTAAGAACAAAAAAGAATTCGGGACACCTGAGACGCTCAAAATTACTCAAATCTGGTGTCAAGATATTGAAACAGCCCGGAAAGTAAAAGCTGAATTGGACAGCGGTAAAGATTTCAAGTCGGTTAGACAAGAATACTCTCTGGAGAAAAAGGGCAGTCCTTTTAATACTTATCCCAACTATGAAGGAGTGCTCTTCAAGGATTTATGGAAGGCCGAGCCGAATGAAATAGTAGGGCCGGTGAAAGGCTTTTATCGTAAGGGATTCAAGTGGCGAATCGTTAAGATATTAGAAAAAAAGCCAGGCGAGGTGAAGGAATACACCAGTGATATGAAAGGCAGTGTTAAAATGAGAATGCGCAACGAACAAAGAGAGACAATTCTGAAGAAATACAGAAACGAACTCCTGAAAAAATATCCGTACGAAATTTATGCCGAAAGAATCAAGGATATTGACCCGCTGAATATACCATAGGGGCTGGGGCATAACCAAATAACCCCGCACCAATTAGACGTGAGGTGCTGAATAAATGACGGACACTTGATTTGCCAATTATGCTACCCGCTCCTGTATCACAAACTGGGCAAAAATACTCCCGATTCAGACGGTACAGCAATTGGCTGTTCAGCAACGCAGCATAAAAAGGCCGAAGATCAAAAACACCGACCGTATTTTCTGGGTTTGGCTATCAATTATCTGAAGTGATTGGAAGTCAGCACTGATTATTGTCAAGCCCCCCACTGTTATTGGCTGGCATAAAAAGGGCTTTAAGCTCTACTGGAAACGAAAATCTCGAAGAGTTGGCAGACCTGATATTGATTGGGTACTGATAAAACTTATACGAAAATTGCAAAGGGAAAATCCAACCTGGACTGCCCAACGTATCCAAGGTGAACTCGTAAAGTTCGGGCTTGATGTTTCTGACAACACCGTTGCCAAATATATGCGAAAACCTAAAGCTGATCCTGAAAAAAGACAGCGTTGGCTGACCTTTCTAAGAAACCATGCAAAGCATATCGTTGGCATTGAGATCGGAAGAGCGTCGTGTAGGGAAAGAGTGTAGATCTCGGTGGTCGCCGTATCATTAAAAAAAAAAAGAAAAAGAAAAAGAAAAACATACCA
>CAJVYN010000289.1 GCA_913009355.1 uncultured bacterium
CCTACACGACGCTCTTCCGATCTCGTATGCTCTACGACTTTTTCTGCCATCGTATAAATATTGTGCGATTCGCTGATGTCTTTAAGATATTTCTTTTGCTCTTCCCTGAAATCATATTCAACTCTGAAAAACTTCCTGTTGACAAACTTTTGCACTTTGTTCTTAACCGGATTCATAAAAAGAGCGATGATAACTGCGGAAATTATTGCAGGAACCGTGAACTCTATTCCTTTAATCAGAAAGGTTATTCCTATAAAAACCAAAACGTATATTATAACCAAACCCGAAATAACAATTGTATAGACAACACTTCGTTTCAGAAGAAGATTTATATCGAGCAATCGATATTTAATAATGGCTATTGTAACAGTAAGCGGAACGGCTATTAAAAGAATGTGCATCACTGCTTCGGTTAAAAGCGAATGACCAAGAACAATTAAAGGAATAACCCACAGAAGAATAAATCCTGTCGGTCCGATAAGAAAACCTAAAAGCAGCCAGTTTAACTTTCGTTTTGTTGTTAAATCAGCAGCACGTTTGAATATACCTTCGCATCAAATACCTTTTCAGCAAATGCATCGACCTTGATTTTCGCAGGCGTCCCAACGTTAATTTGCTCGCTGTACTTTTCCGCAACGGCAACAATGATTTTAACCGTCCTAATATCAGCCACCGTAACGATGCCGTCCCCTGCTCTAATCAGATTGCCCTGGTCAATATGTTTGGCTGTAATTATTCCGTCAATTGGAGAGCAAATCATCGATTCGCTCAAATTTATTTCAGCAAGTTCCATATTAGCCATGGCTAAAGCCAATCGAGCTTCCGCCAATTTAGCAGCGGTTACGGCTTTATCTTTACTTTGCTCCGTAGCTGAGCCGGCTTTATATAGGCCGATGATGCGTTTTTGCTCTCGCTGTGCATCGGCAAGCTCTACTTCCCCGGCTTTCACATTTGCTTTGGCCGCCTCCAGTTGAGCTAAATAAACAGCCCTGTCGATAACTGCAAGCTGCTGGCCCTTTTTGACCGCCAGGCCCTCTTCAACAGCGGCTAAATCACCATCATCCAGAACGGTTTGCAAAGATTCTATTCTTCCCGGCACCTCGGATTTTACATCGACAACGGCGTTTGCTTTTATCCAGCCGGTCAATTCCATCGTCTCTTCTATCGAGTCGGTACTAACGAGTTCAACCTCAACAGGGACTGTTTTTTCTTCATCTGAACTTTTAGTGGATTTGTGAGCATACCCCGACCAGAAGGTAACAAACACCAATACAAACGCCGTCACCCAGTATATAATCCTTCTACTTATTTTCATTTCGCCCGCCTCTGCTTTCGCTCTTCATCATTCGATATTCTTTACGGTCATTCCCGTTTCTTTTGTCATTGCGAGTCCCGATAAATCGGGACGAAGCAATCTCAAAATAATCAATAGTCAATAATCATTTACTAAGGGTTCCCATCGCTTTCTGCAAATCCAGCTTCGCAATTATATGTGAATAAATGGCTTGGTAATAAAACGCTCTTGCCTTTGTCAAAGCGGCCTGGGCGTCTATCATTTCAACCTGTGTATTTGTTCCCTCTTTGAAGCCTGCTTCGGCCAGCCGCAGTCCTTCCTCCGCCCTGACAAGGTTTAACCGCTGCGACTGGACAAATTCCTCAGCATCGGCGATACTTAATTGTGCCTTGGTCAATTCAAACAAAGCGGTCTCTTCGGCATCGATTAAATCTATCTGCGATTGTTTAACTCGTGCCTTTTGCGCCGATATCCGGCCCTCACGCGCAAAGCCGTCGAATAAAGGCAGCGTCGCCATAACCCCGGCCCGCCACGCCCTGCCCCATTCGATTACTGTGCTATTACGCGGGTCGGGCTTTGCCCAGGTATAATCATAAAAACCATTAACACTCGGCCAATATCGACTTCTGGCGACTTTTAGTAGTTCAGTCTGGAACTTTATATCAAGCTCTCGACCGAATAAATCGGGCCGATTACGGAAAGCAGCTTCAACCGCCTGCTCCATTGTCACCCTTGAAGGAATATAGGTCAGCTCATCCGACAGGGTAAAGCTGCTGTCCTGTGAAATCCCCATTATCTTAAGTAGTTTGGCCTTTGCGATATTGATGGCATTTTTGTTCTGTATCAATTCAGCCTGGAAATTGGACAGTTCCACTTCGGCCCGCAGAACATCGAAGTCCGAAGCGACGCCGCCCTGCCGTTTTTGTTTTACATCGTTTAGATGTGCCTGAGCCGAGCGAACAGCATCAGCGCTGATTTGGAATAAATGTTGATTAAGCAAAACATCGTAATAGGCATAGCTCGACTGGTAAATAACATCCTGTACGGCGGCACGCACTGTTTGGTCAGCGAGCAGAGATGTCAATTTCCCGGCGTTTATCTTCGCTGTTATTGCCCCGCCGGCAAAAATCGGCTGGGTCACTTTAAGGCCTGCCGAATAATTATCTAAATCACCAAGAGATCGG
>CAJVYN010000290.1 GCA_913009355.1 uncultured bacterium
TTCTTTTTCCGTGATTGCGGCTTTTTCCGTCATTCCGGCTTTTTCGGTCATTGCGGCTTTTTCCGTCATTGCGGCTTTTTCCGTCATTCCGGCTTTTTCTGTCATTGCGGCTTTTTCTGTCATTGCGGCTTGTTCTGTCATTCCGGCTTGTCCGGAATCGTTCTTTAAGAAGGATTCCGGACTCCCGAATGCGTTCGGGAGTCCGGGAATGACAAATGACTGTATAAAGTCAGACTCTCTATCTGTCATTCCGGCAGTCCTTAAGCCGGAATCTATTCTTTTCAATAAGTTCCGGATGTCCCGAACGCTTTCGGGACATGACAAAAATAAAAAATGGCAATTTATACACAGACTCTATATAGTGAGATTCTTCACAGCATTCAGAAAGACACCCGGTGAAGTTCTTCATTTTTAAAAGACCCTGTTATTTAAACCATCGTAATGGCGGAGGGGGTGGGATTCGAACCCACGGTGGAGTTGCCCCCACAGCGGTTTTCAAGACCGCCGCCTTCAACCACTCGGCCACCCCTCCATGGATAAAATGTTTAAAAAAAAGGTAACAGCACCTGTACAATTATAACAAAAGCACCACCTTCAAGTGAAATGCCGGCAACAGCCCGTATAAGTTTGACTAAAAAACCAAAAATTTACTATTATTATCAGACGCGCCTGTAGCTCAGTTGGATAGAGCGGAGGTCTCCGGAACCTCAGGTCGGAGGTTCGAATCCTCTCAGGCGCGCCAGAACAAGCATAGCGCAGAGTAGTGAAAAGCGCATAGCGTTCGATACCCAGATTTATGCTTTTAACGCTATGCACATTACATTTCAGTGGGCCGTTAGCTCAGTTGGTAGAGCAGCTGACTCTTAATCAGCGGGTCGGGGGTTCGAATCCCTCACGGCTCACCACTAAAAAATTCTTAAATTTCAATAAATCCGGACAGTTAGACATTATTTTCTTGCCACCTGTTGCATTCCACCAATTCCTCCATTCGTATCTCCTCTCTTGCCATAACACCTCCTGATTCCTATATTTCATCAGGTATCTTGCAGCATTGTGGATAAAGCGGGGAATTGTTCTGAAACTAACTGGTCTTTTCGCTGAAACTCGACAAGAAGTTGATAAAGTCCAAATCAGGGAGCTGAAAGCAGAGGATAGAAACCTGATAGTAAAATACCGCCGGTCTTAGGCTATCGGTATTTTGCTTTAGAGCCTGGATATAGTACAAGCATCAGAAATTATAACGCCTGCGTGAGTGAAGCAGACCATGAAGCACTATAAAGTGCAGAAAGACAATTTGCAAACCATAAACTGCTGCAACCTAAAAAAGTCACCGCTGGTCTGCATTCATCTCCACGCTGTTGTTAGGGCTTCTTATAATTCGAACATTTCTTGAAGAATAGACGCTACTTTTTCATATGTGCTCTTCTTCAATCGCCCTATTTTTTTTATTAATCTTGTCTTATCGACAGTTCTGATCTGATCGAGTACAATCTGCCCCTTTTTCCCTTGAAATTCAACAGGTACTCTTGTAGGATATTTTCTAATCGATGATGTCATTGGAGCGATTATTGCGGTGTTAATATTATGATTCATTTCATCTGGAGATATAACAACACATGGTCTTGTTTTTTTAATTTCGCTCCCACGGGTAGGATCCAATGAAACGATATATATTTCAAATCTGTTAACTACCATTCCCATTCGTCCGCATCAAATTTATTTGTTGATTTATCGTCTATTATTAATATATCTTCTTGATTTTCGTGCATTTTCTGAAAAGCCGAATCCCACCCTTCTCTTGCTGTATGTGATGACTTTATAACCAAGCAGTCCTCTTTCGTCTCAAGTTCAACCTCATCATTGATGTGACATTGCTCCAGAATTACTTTTGGAATGCGAATCCCCCTAGAATTCCCAATCCTTATGACTTTTGTTTTGACAGTAGACATTTCAAGCCTCCTACAATAGGATTACATTGTAATTACATTATTAGTATAGCGTATAGAGTCTCAAAATGTCACCTTTTTTCTGCCCTAACGATCAAACTCACAGGCGGCAACGTAGCGCAGCAGAATAGCTGTCAGGTGCAGCGTTTTGTGTACGCCCGGCATGGGCGTGAACTAAAGGGGTGACCTGTCTGCGTGCAACGCACAGGCAGGAAGTCCCCTGTACGTGAACCCTGCTAAGATTACTGATATTAACAGACACAGTCCGATCCCGGAGATTGATCACTGGCTGAGGCGAAGGGCAGTATCTGCAGTAACTCTCCTTTTGCCATGAATAATTTCATTAATGCGACGAGGAGGAACTCCAATATCATTTGCCAACTGATTTTGGCTAAGCCCCATTGGCTTAAGGAATTCTTCCATAAGAATTTCACCCGGATGAATTGGTTCAATATTCTTTCTTTTCATATTTAAGCCTCCTAGCGGTAGCAATGCCGCTTTTTCGACTATTTCAGTGTACATTTTCTTTCT
>CAJVYN010000291.1 GCA_913009355.1 uncultured bacterium
TGTAGTTGATTACACGCTGTTCGATTTTAGTCATTTACTTTTTTTGCACTGTCTCTTTTTTTTTTTTTTTTCTTTTTTCTTCTTTTTTTTTTTAATGATACGGCGACCACCGAGATCTACACTCTTTCCCTACACGACGCTCTTCCGATCTCGACTAATTTTGGAGCAGACTTTTATTATAGGATAAATTATGGACAGCCAAAACAAAACCAACTCCAATAAGAGTTGCCGCAAAACATCTGCTAACCAGTCTGGTCAGAATATGTGTGGTGAGGCTGAATGTAGTAAAAAACAAGAGACGTCACAAAAGAACTGTATGGTATGCGGTAAAACTCTTGAGTATTTAACGAACGAAATAAAACTTACCTGTTCGTATTGCGGATGCAGCTTTGCAGGGTATATAAAATGTCCGAGTGGACATTATGTATGTGACGACTGTCATAATAAAACTGCTGAAGAACAGGCTAATGCTATATATGCTGCCAGCTCTTCAACAGACCCGCTTGAAATTTTCGAACAAGTAATCAGTCATACCAATATCTCAATGCTCGGCTGTCATCACGCTTCGATAGCAGCCGGCGCTTTTATCACCGCTGTTAAGAATGAGAGAACACTGGAAATATCGGATGAAATGGTGAAAGAGATTTTTGCCAGAACCAAACGGCAAGCTATCGGTGGCTATTGTGGGCTAACGGGGGTCTGTGGCATCGCTCCTGCCTTGGGGGCATGTTTTGCCGTTATTTTAGGCTCAAAGTGTGGTACTGACAGGGAGCAAAAAATAACAATGGCTGCGGTATCGCAGATTGTCGAGGCAATTGCTGAATTGACAGGGCCGAGCTGTTGTAAAGCATACGCTCGAAAGTCTATAACCATTGCTCAAGAGTTCTTAGAAAAACATCTGAAAATTGTTTTAACGAGATCAACAGCAAGTATTTTATGTGAATATTCTCTGAAACATCCACATGGATGCAGAAAGGAAAAATGCCCGTATTTTAACAGTATGTAACGTGGATTCTGTGGTTTACTTTGGGATATTGCAGCTTTATATTTGTCAACAGGTATCGAAACTAAGAAAACGAAAGACGAGAAATATTAAAACTTATTTTAGGAGATTATATCATGAAGCGTAGAATTATTGCAGTAGTAAGTGTAGCGGCAGTTCTGGCTGTGTCGATGTTCGCTGTCCACGCTGTAGCTAAGGAAACAGCAGCGCAGGTGGATAAGACAACGCCGGCAAAGAGTATCGCTATGCCAATGATGAGCGGCGGCCCACAGGAGATGATGCAAAAGGCCGGTATTGAACCAGAGATGATGCAGCGTTGTCAGGTAATGATGCAAACGCCCATTTTCATAGACAGCCCTTGTGCAATCTACGGGCAGGCAAATGTTCTCGATCTTTCCGAAAAGCAAAAGGAACAGCTTATAGACATCGAAAACGAAGCCCGCAAAAAAGCACTTGCCGTGCTAACCGATGAGCAGAAAAAGAAAATGGGAGATATTCCGGACAAACCAATGGCAATGGCCCAAATGTGTCAGCAGATGTGCTCCAAAATGATGCCGATGATGCAGAAAATGATGAGCGGCACAGGAAAGAGCCGCCCAATGATGATGTGTCCAATGATGAAAATGATGGGCGATAAAGACCAGGAAGGTTCAATGATGTGTTCTCAGATACAAAAGCCTTCCAAAAGTAATGATGTTCAGACTAAAAGCTCCGAGCAAGAAACCTGCCCTGTTATGGGAGGCCCTATCAAAAAAGATATTTATACGGAGTACAAGGGCAGGAAAGTCTATTTCTGCTGCCAGAAATGCAAAGGAAAGTTCGAAGCAAATCCAGAGAAGTACATTGCTAAGCTGCCCCAGTTCCGTGATTGACAAACAAGCAAAAAATTAAGGAACGGTTAGAAATGATTGAATAGACCAGGTTAATTTACTCAGTGACAAAATCTAATCTGTGTTAATCCGTGGCTAAGCAAAGCTTTCTATCTTTTCCTTGCAAATCTTCTTGGTTAATCTTTGCAATAGCTTAACGCGTTTGGCTAAATACTCTAATTGCTTCTTTGTAATCTTATAATCCTTTTTATATCTGGCGTCGATGTAAGCTCTATTCTAACAAATTTTATTTTCTTTGCACAACTTCGTTTGTGGAAATCCGGGCTTATGCTACTCCTGGAGAATTTCAATGTCGTCTAAACTGCCTACCGCATCGGCCAGCAAACATCCTATTATTTAAACAGAGCTTTGAGCAAGCACCCTTCCAGCGGGGGCTTCCAGCGTCAAAAAAACAAAATCACTTGCGATAAACCTGATCCGAACTTAGAATGCACTTTTCAAATCTAAAAACAGGGAAAACAAGGTATGTTGGCCAGGCTGTACAGTGTAACACTTGAGGGAATTGAGGGCGTAATCTGTGAGGTTGAGGTCGATGTCGCCCGCGGAGGATTTGAAAAGACACTTATCGTAGGCCTTCCTG
>CAJVYN010000292.1 GCA_913009355.1 uncultured bacterium
TTGCTATCAGCCAGTGGAAATGCGACCCCCTTGACCTCACCCGTACGTACCTCCAGTTTATGGTACTGCTGTCTCAGCTGCTGGAATTCTGTCTCCGTTTCCTTCACTTTCTCCTCGGTGTTTGGCGCATCTCGCCAAAGCATTATGTTCTCAATAGGGGGTTCATCAGCGAAAAAAAACTCTATTGTTCTCTTATAAACCTCTGCCAACCTGCTAAGCTGTGAAAACTTTGGCTCTCTTTTGGCATTTTCAAATTCGCTAAGAGATGATTTGCCTATTCCACTTTTTTGCTCAGCTTCTTCCAGTGTGTAACCGATAGCTTCTCTTGCGATTTTTAATCTCTGCCCAATATCCATTCTTCGCCTCCTTTTTTCTAAGCCCCAGAACATTATACCATATAATTCGGCCAATTGTTGTAATTTCTTCTGGAAAATAGAAATTTTCTCAATTTTCCACAAAATTTTTACAATTTAATACCGTCTGCTGACAGCTTTGCTGCTGCGTTTATAGTTTACGAAGAAGTATCGCAGAGCGTCTATCGGATGGTCGTATAAGCCGTCTTTGAACGGCAGTTCGCCGGCCCCGACCGGACTGTCGGGATAATGGTAGCACTGCATCGCTTCTATCAGCCGGCGGCAGTTCGGTGAAATCAGCAGACGGCTTTGCCCGTCGCCGGAGCAGACAGCTCTACGGATAAGCTCAACGCCCTCCAGAATCCTGCTTCGCCGATACCGCACCGCTATCCCCATGCTGCGCAGTTCCCGAACCGAGCTTGTACCGGTAACATCATTAACGCTTTTGCCCGCCGGGTCGCAAAAGCTCGCAACTACCCGCTCTTCTCCGCCCGGCGTTCGTTTCTTCAGTTCTTCGGCGTGCACATCAATTGTCGCCCTGCTGCGGATATACTCGTCAATTACCCGCACAACGCCGTCGCCGTCGACCTGAATCCACAGACACACAAACGGATTCACAAAGCCAAAATCAAGCGTCCGGTACAACGGCAGACTTGGGTCATAATCGATTGGCTGCACATGGATGGCCGGGTCGAACTCATCGAAGACCACGTTCTCCAGATTGGGTCTTTTGCAGAGCATCTCCGCTTCCCAGCCGGCCCTGCTCGCCCGCTGCATTGCTGTCAGGCAATCGTCAATTTTCAAATACCCGTCTGCCTGTTTGGCTTTGCCGCCGCAGTCATCCCACAGCCGGCACTGCGAGCAGTTTCTGTCTGTGCACTTCTCTATCACCTCCCACATGCACCATTTGAAAACCGGTGTGCCAAGTTGAGTTGCCTGCGAGACTATTTTTTGCATCAGGCCGTAAGGCCGATGCATCGTACTGATAATCTCCATCGCAGCTATAATGCCGGCGGTGCTCCGGGTTGTGAATTTAGCTGCTGCAAGGACATCCTCATCGAAAAGCTCTACCTCATCACAGCGCAGCTTCTGGATATGCTGACCGCGAACACTCATCGGCGATTGCGTTAACACCTCGACAGCCGAGCCGTTGATAAAGCTGCACTTGCCCTTGCGGACAGGGCCGGCTAAAAACTCTTCGAAGCCGCTGCGTAGAAAGCCGGCCAGATATTCATACATTCTGCCCGCCTGCTCGCCCGAGCCGCCAAGTATCCGCACCTGACAGTTCGGCTTAAAGACACAATCCAGAAGCGTAGCGACCGCGGCCAGCTCGGTCTTGCCGCCGGCACGGTTGGCCCAGATTATCGAATCGGCGTTCACCGGCCTTTCAGCGGCGAAATCAACAGCGAAACTGTGCCACAGATGTTCCATTGGGCTGTTGTGTTCCGGGCAGATTTTTTTGTCTGGTATATCGATACCCAAAAAGACTTTGACGTAGTTTTTAAGGTCGGCCCTGCTGGCGGGCCGGGCCCGCCGAAGAGCTGAGTAAACGCCGGCAGCGGTTTCGATGTCACCTTTAGATTTGGTTTCGGCTAAGGTTAACTCTGTCATAGCTATATACCCCCTGACTTGCTTGTTTGACAATTTGAATGCAAAAAAAGCCCCCCTTTTTTTGCTCTACGTGATTTATAGGTTATACTTTATATAGATAAGCTGTGCGAACAATCCATCTCGGCTTCGTGAGGGTGATGCGCGAGGGTGATGTGCGAGGGTGATGTTAAGATACAGCACAGCATTATCATACAACGGGGACGGGCCTAATCAAATAACCAGCATATAAGCAAGGCCTCCGTCCCCCTTTTTATTTTCTATTCTCTATTCTCTATTCTGTACATCGTTCAGGCCCACCGGAATAGTCAGCGAGATAGCACCGGTGCCGGCAAGTTTCAGGAAGTATCGTCGGTTCACATTCTTCATTTTATGCCTCCGGGATTTTATGTTACTTTTGCAGGAAAGAGGTAATTCGTCAAATTGTTTGCCTGGGATAGATCGGAAGAGCGTCGTGTAGGGAAAGAGTGTAGA
>CAJVYN010000293.1 GCA_913009355.1 uncultured bacterium
TTCTTTTTTTTTTTTCAAGCAGAAGACGGCATACGAGATAAAGGAATGTGACTGGAGTTCAGACGTGTGCTCTTCCGATCTTGCCAAATCGAGCAGTATATCTTCGTGACTTGATGCCAGTATAAAGGTCACGCCGGTTCGTTTTGCAAACTTGGCTATGTTGTATGAGATCACCGCTGCGGTAATTCTGTCCAGGTTTGAGCAGAACTCGTCTGCAAAGACAAATTTCGCTCCCGAGCCAAGTGCCATCGCCAGTCGGAATCGCCACTTTTGCCCGTCACTTAGATTGGCCGGCTGATTGAGAATGCAGACACAGTCGTTTAGACCACAGGTCGAGAGCAGCTTCAGACTTGTCAGCAAATCTGCGTCAATACAATCGATTACGGTCTTGTCATCGGGCAGTTTTATTTCAGTCAGGTTCACCTTGTCAGCGACAGGGACAGCTTTTTCCAGTTCGCCTAACAGCACGCTTTTGCCGGCCCCGGATGGTCCGGTGATATATACGATATCGCCGTCATTGATTTTCAGCCGGCAGTTATGAGTAGCCGCTTTTTCGCTGAGCTGCTCGACTGTCAGGCCGAACATCCTGCACACCGCTGCGACTTTGTCGGTGATATGCGTCCGCCGTGGAAAGGTTTTTGAGATACTGTATTCTTTCATATCGATTTTGCTCTTTTTCTCTTAGTTCCTTTTGTTTTTTACTTCTTCCGCTGTCTGCACAAGTCGCTGGATTTTTTTCATAGTTTCGCGAACTCGATAGTAGGTCCAGTGCCGTTTTTCTGCGATTTTTCTTATCGACAAACCCATCAGAAAATAGTCTTTTGCGATACTCATTTCGGTGCTGGTGAACTTGTCACGGTTTCGCAGACAGGTTATATATTCGCCGTCGATGAGTCGTTTCGTAACTTTATGTATTCTTCGAGCGATAGTTGCCTCGTTGACGCCAACCAGTTTAGCCATCTGATAAAAGGTATTGCCGTTCTTCAGATACATTGTCATCAAGAGTTTGTCCTTGCCGGCCAGCAGACTGACCCTGCTGCGCAAGAGGTCGATTCTGTCTCGCCATTCGGATTTAGCTGTTAGGTTGCTGTGCGGTATTTTTGCATGAATTTGTTTCATCGATAGTCCCCCTTTTACCTGGTTAATTTACCCTCACCCGGGCTGTTTTTGTTTAATTGGCCGCCCCATTTCAGGCCTGGTGTTTCTTACACCTTTGACCTGTTATTTTGCCTATTACAGAGCGTTTGTAAAACTTGTTTTGGCACGGGTTGCAGGTATTTCGCCGGGCAAGAATATGCGCAACACGCAATATATTATTTCATCTTTCCCAGCAGTTCTATGCTCTGCTTCGCATAGCGCTATGCAAAGCAGAGCTGCTACTGAAAATGGGGTGAGGACTGTTCCAGGTTTTACTGACCGTTCACTCAAGTTTTCCTTTCATTTCATTGTTTATTTGATATTTACTTAACACGGCGCACATTTTAACATATTACAGAACAAAGTCAAGTGTTTTGTAATATTTTTTACAAATTTTCTATAAAATTTTACGTTTATCAAACTTTTTTCCGTCTTAATTCACCCTTTTTTAGCTCCGGGCATACCCTGTACCAGAACGGTTCAGGGTTTGATAACCAACCAGGGTTTGATACTAACTTGAAAAAACACCAAAATTTGTAAACTTAGGCAACTTTAGTGTTGACATTCAGGAAGAAAACTGGTACAGTCCTATAAGAAGTGGAAGAGATTATCTCTGGCCGTTTTATGAGCAGTTGAGAATATGCTGTCCGGCTCCGGTCTTATGATGCCGGGCGAAAACAGGCGAGCACGATTGGCTCGCCAGGACAGCACAGTGGCCAGCAGAAGCGAAGAAGAGGAAAGAGACACTACAAGGGCGTCGGGTATTACCTGGCGCCCTTCGTGCATATCGTCATGTTACATCTCGACTGATAATTGTCATTGCCCGCCGAATTGACTTTCGATTTTAGCCCTCTGTGATTGTGAGCAGTCCGGCTTCGGCGGCCAGGCAAGTCCGAAAAAGTATTGAAAATATGGGGATTTAAGCAATTTAATTCTTGACATCCATAGGAAAAACCGATTAGAATCAGTATGCTTATGAGTGTAAGCGTCGATTTTATCGGCGGGACGGTTTGTTTGTCCGCTTATTGGTGTGCATTTTTTATCAGCCGTTAGCAAGTCGGTACTGTAACGGTCGGCCAGAGAGAAGAGGAAAGCGATAGCGTGAGGAGAGGTAAACAGGCATTTCGGCCAGTTGTCCGCATGTTGTATTCAGGGGGTGGTTTCGTTTGCGCGGCAGCGCCACGAGACCACTGGCATCTAGATCGGAAGAGCACACGTCTGAACTCCAGTCACATTCCTTTATCTCGTATGCCGTCTTCTGCTTGAAAAAAAAAAAAAATAAAATACA
>CAJVYN010000294.1 GCA_913009355.1 uncultured bacterium
CGGCGACCACCGAGATCTACACTCTTTCCCTACACGACGCTCTTCCGATCTTGAGGGAAAAGAAAGTTTTATTATTTGACTTTGAGCTCTTCATAGGTGTCTAAAAAAAGAAGAGACAGGATAACAGGATAAAAAAGATAAACTCAAAAAGAAATAATTCATCCAGACAATCCGTGAAACCTGTGCCTTAGGTACTTGTACCTTGGGTATCCCGTCTAAAAAGTCTCCGCGTTCTCAACGGCAAATTCGTGGCTTGTGTTTTGTGATTGTTAATTTAGGCAAAAAGTTTTTGACAAACCGGACTGAGAGAGATAGTATATTAGACTGAATTGATTGGTTTAGTCGCAAGTACAGCAGGAAAGGTGATGAAAACCATATTCCTACGTTGTTTTCTGCAAAAACAACCTAATTCTATTTCAATGAGGATCGCTGATGATTTACATAAATGATATGTTCACTCCTTAAAGTGTTTGTACATGCCAATTTGAGTTAATAAACCCTTTTTATGCCAAATGATAATTATTTAGGAAGACAAAAAAATGTTATTAGAAAATATTCGTTCAAAACTTAGCCTGTCATTGTTCTGTTTCGTAATTTTTTTGAATATTAGGGTGCTGTATGCATATGACTGTTCTTATAAGCCCCTCGGTGATATAAATAATGATTGTCGGGTAACTCTGATAGATTTCGCCATTCTGGCACAGAATTGGCTTATAGACTGCAATCTCACACCGGAAAATCCGGCATGTTTGCCACAGTGGCAACCGGAACCCTCTATGTTTACCGCAAGGGACCAATTTACAGGTGGTGTAATCGATGGGAAAATCTATGTTTTCGGTGGCAACGGCAACCCTGACCAGGTAAACCTCAAATCCACAGAAGTCTTCGATCCAAATGGAGACTGGGCACAACTGGCGGAAAATAATCATAACGATGGCTGGGGTGTCGAGGAGCTTACAAGTGCTGTAGTAGATAGTAACTTGTATGTTTTCGGTGCCTGGGGCGGCATAGGGCCTGGAGGTTATTATGGAGTCTTCAATTTTAATGAAGAATATGACCCGAATACTGATACGTGGACAACGCTTGCGCAAAAGCCCACAACAGTCTCCGGGACTCCCTCTACTGTCTATGCCAATGAGATATATCTCTTTGGCGGCTACTTCGACAGCAATAATCCCTCGCAGGATCATGTCTATTATAATGTAGTTGAATGTTATAACCCTTCCAGCGATACATGGCGATTTGTAACAAATATGCCAAAAATCATCACCAATTTTGCCATCGCCACTATCGGTGACAAAGCATATCTTTTCGGTGGATATGACCCGAATGCCGGACGTTTGCTTGATGATGTTATCACTTATGATTTCCAGACGGACACCTGGATCACCACCGGTTATCAGCCGATGCCTGTTAGAAAAGGTTTTATGTATTCCAACTCCGCGCCTGTTATAGATGGAAAAGTGTACCTGATAGGTGGGTTTGAAGAAGGTGAAGGCCAAGGAGTGATGAGCAGTAGGGTTGATATTTATGATATAGCTGGCAACACGTGGCAAGTTGGCACACCTCTTCCTTTGCCGCAGGATAATTTCGTAACTTTGGCTTTATATGGTAAGATTTATGTCATAGGCGGCAATAATGACCCTGATTCTATGAACAGGGCTAAAGCTAAGGTCATCAGCCTTTCTGTAGAATAATATTAGCCATACTACGAGAGAGATTGCACGTGATTAACTATCCACGCTCTTACTTCTCGGACTCGGTGTGGTGTGGTGAGGAGGAAACGCAGTTAGGTGAATCCATAGAGAATCTCACAGGACAGTTCTCAGAGTGTCCAGCGTCAATTATAATTTCCCTTCCCGTTGCCTCAACTAAAAATGTTACTATAAAGAATGCCTCTTATCAAGTTAATTCAAAGGTTGGCCCCATGGGGCCAAAAAATCAGTCATTCAAGGTCTTGTAATATTTATTGCTCCGTACATCCGTATATCAACTCTCTGGCCATAATTTTTCGCCATTCTTTGACACGCCGCTGCAAGGTTCTAAGTTGCCCATCAGCAAAACGCCTGGGGTATTTATGTTGGAGTTTTTTCAGCAAGTCTTTTGCTGTTATATCCGGCTCCTGACCCAGCCAGTCAAGTACCTCGTACCAGACACCTTCGTAAGGGTCTTTTCGGCTGCGCCAATGCCGGGGTTTTGAAGTTTTTCCTTGATGGGTTGGTCTGACTTCACCTTCCCGCCATAACTGGGGTAGTTGACTGAGGAATTGCTCAAGGCTATCACGCTGCGGGCTTTGTTTTGAACAGTCTGCAGATGCAATAGCGCTCAAAGTAGATTGGCTTTGGCGAATATTATGCAGCAGTTTAATTGGATCGAGTTGTTGGCGCTGAGATCG
>CAJVYN010000295.1 GCA_913009355.1 uncultured bacterium
TGTAGAGATTCCGGGAATGCTATACTTCTTCCCACGTGAGATACAAGAGGCCGCCAAGATAGTGACAGTACAGGTTTCCAGATATGTGCTGGATTATTGGTACAGTAAGGACTTTTATGTCAAGCAGGGAGAAGTTATAGGTAAGGTCGTTGAAACTGAGATTGGCCAGACCGAAGATGAAATTACAGTACCCGAAGCAATTGATTATTCCACCGGTGCAGTTTTGGTGGACATTGTACCTGTAAACGATTGGTCTGGTGGCAAAAATATGCGTCCCAGGTATTATTTTGATATGCTTTATACCTTTGAAGGAACTGATATAAAACATATACCTATTAAACAAAAGTATTGGACCAAAGAGTTGCAGCTTAAAATTAATGAAATCAAAAAAGCCGAAAAAGAGCCGAGAGAACCTTTTCGAGATTGGGACAGCAGTCCAGTACAGCGCAGGCGTGATACAACAAGACCGGGCGGTGATGAATCTGATGGTATGGAATATTGGATGATGGATGACGGTATTTAGTTGTGCTCAAACTAACGCCCGAGAACTGCTCACGCGGACACAAGTTGAAGTGAGCGCAGCCGAAGCGCCGATTCAAGTGAAGAAATACGCTGCTCACAGTCAATTATTATCTCAGATTCGTCCGGGGGTATTAAATCTATAAAATTATCGCTGAACTTCGCAGGTATAGTAGTGCTGATTTGCACATCCTTTGCAATTACACTTGATTTTAGCTTGAGCTTCCATTGCTTCTCGGTTATGCGGGAGAGTCGCTTGCTTATTTGTGCCTGGGGCCAATCGATATATTTATCGGGGAGGTAAAAAAAGAGATTTTCCACGCTTTTTTTGCCGTCCATCTCCATCACAAGATGTAAGGCGGATTTGTCCGGATCAGCAGGGGAAATAATCGCTTTTGGGAGTTTCAGCGGGGTCGATGTGCTAAACGGTGCAATCGCAATGGGAAGCGCAACCTGGTCAAGTAAATGGCCAAATAAATCAATCAGTCGGCAATTTAACGTAGCAGTCAGGGGCTGATTGCTGTCGTTTATCGCGGTAATACTAATCGACTGCAATTCCGGTGATAAGCCAGCTTGCACTTTCCTCAGCTCAGGTACAACCGCAATCAAGAGATTTGAAAAAAAACGTTTTGCGTAATAATAGAGCGCTTTCGGTTTTTTCATATAGTCCATCGCTGACCAACTTATTGCAGGGCAGCAATCGTTAAACTGCCAAAATAATACGCCGCTGTTTCTAAAATTGTGCGACCTTAAATGTTCTACGTATGTTTTTGCGGCACGAGCCTGTGTGATTTGTGAGAGGTAAACAAACTGCTCAAGATTTTCGGCAGTGCCAAACAAATCGCCGATGTAACGATATAAACGACTATTGCCGTCTAATTGATAGTTGTGCTTTTCGATTGGGAAGCTGCCGATGTGTAGCCGGTCAGCGGGACAAAAATTTTTGACGGTTTCTATGCAGGGCAGTGACTGTAGACCGAATTCTGCGACAAACAGGGGGATGTTCTGAGGCGAACAAAGGTATTGACGAACCGGCTGATGCCCCGACCAAATGCCCCACTGGTGTTCGGTAGCATAAGACGCAGAGCGTTTAGCGTTTAGTTCTCTTTTTCTTTTTCTACCCGTTAGCTCTCCGCAAGGAGTCCCTATGACTGCCACAGGTATCCCCTCTGCGCTATCCGCTGTCTGCAGCGGTGTCGTCGGAATGTAATCAGTGTCGGGGTCCAATTCGCCAATAAGCTGGGGCAGCAGTTGGTGATAAATTGCTCTGCCATAGAATTTCTTGCTCCTGCCAAGTCTGCCGGTGTTGTGCATCCAGTCAATTTCGTTATTGCCGCACCATAAACTCAAGCAGGGGTGATTGCGAAGCCGCTTTATAATTATGGATGCTTCCTTTTTAACTTCCTCCAGGAACCACTGTCGGTCGGGGTAGTAGGCGCAGGCGAACATAAAGTCCTGCCAGACCATTATTCCAAGCCGGTCGCAAAGCTCGTAAAATTCGTCTGCTTCGTAGTAGCCGCCGCCCCATACACGAAGCATATTTATATTGGAGTCGGCTGCAGCGTACAGGAGTTTTTGATAATCGCTGCCGGTAACCGAGCCTGCAAATATGGAAGCTGGAACCCAGTTTGCACCCTTAGCGAAAATGGGTTGGCCATTTATTTCAAACCGGAATTTTTCACTATCCCTTCGCCTGGTCCGAGGACCGGGTTCGTCCGGAGAGTGATTGAGCTTTACAGTTCTTATCCCGAATCTTTTTCGTGTTTGGTCTATAACTGCGTCACCATTTAACAGTTGAACCACAAGTTCGTACAGATTCTGTTCGCCGTAGCCCGCCGGCCACCAACACGCCGGTTTTTCGATACGAATTAC
>CAJVYN010000296.1 GCA_913009355.1 uncultured bacterium
TTTGTTTTTTTTTTTTTTAATGATACGGCGACCACCGAGATCTACACTCTTTCCCTACACGACGCTCTTCCGATCTCAACCGTTTTTCTTTAAGAATTGCCCAAGGCTGGTAGTCTGGTTTTCAAGGGATTTGCTGTTATGAAGTAAAGATTGCGTTAGTTTTTCAAGAGATAGCCGAATGTCATCAAGTAGGTTTCGAAGAAATAATTTGTTTTCTAGTTTTGTTAATGCTGTTTCGTAGAGTTGTAAAGAATCTGGGAAATTACTCAACCAGTGTCGCGTTTGTTCAATAAGTACTGTATCTATTGATTTTTCAGGTGATGTTACTAAAAGATGGCCATACTTTGAAATTATTTGATACCTGAGATTGTTTACTTCATTATTGTCATTGAATTTCGGTAACTGACATAAATCGTTGAGTATTTGAATTTGTTGCTCAGGGTTGAATGCAAGTAAATTTTTACGCAGTGCCGTTCTTTTATTGGGAACTCCTTGGGGGAATGGGTATTCAGCATATGGAATATTCACGTCATAGTTGAAAGCGTATGAGACAAGATACTCCACAATTTTTGAGCCAGAAAGGCCTAAGCGTGTGTCCCCTAATATTTCGCATGCTCGGGTAATAAATGCAGTTGGTATCATATGATTTCTTCGCTAACAGTTTGCGCATCAGCCGCAGGCGAAGCCTGTCGGCTGGATGCGCTTGTTAACCGCCACCTCACCTTTTGGAATTCCTATTTGAGAAGAGATATTTGTATGTAACACGAGCTATCTTCATCTGTTGGACCATAGCTGATCTAAACAGAGACAAAGCATCCTGAGGCAATTGGAAACTCGGCCGGCCAAGCTTTACCAGCAAGAAGCCCAATGCAGACGTTTGCAGATACATTTTCCCAAATGAAACAAATGCATCTTGCACATAAATCGGTCCATTGCTCGCCCACATATCAACATTTGTAAAGCCAGGTCGGGTATGTGCGTAGTCGCTTAACTCTGAATATAGCCGACGTGCCCATCCCCCCTGATTTGTCTGTGTCTTCTGATTAAAGATACTATCGTTCAGCTTATCCTGTAGATGTGCATTCAATGCTTGAGCCAATGTCGCCCCAGCTAGACTATCGCAAGCTTGCCCGAAAGTTATCTTGCTTTGTCCTGCCCTCCACTGAACAAAATCGGTTGCCTTACCACAGACTTGGCAGTATGTTCCGATAGTTATCTGCTCCAGCGCGTTGCGCAGACATCCGATAGCTTGACGATAGTAGCCATGCAAAGCGTTGAACGTTGCAGCCTGAAACTCGTCAGCGGCGTCGAGTATGGTATCGTAAAGGGAGGCTTGGCCCTCACCTACGGCCTCTATCCAAGCCCCCCACAGATCATATAGCGTTTTCAGTAAGTCGCCGTGGTGATTAGATGTGCGAATGGCGACATCATCCGGTAGGATAGTGATACCGTGCCAAGTTTCCTTGTCAGCAAGGTCAGATGGCCGTGGTTTGTCCCCAGAGCTAAACGCAAAATCGTCTGGCTCAAGAATTATTCGGACCGCTCGGAAATCTTCTAGCAGTAAAGCTTTGGACAATTTCTACCTCCTTCCAATGTAAGTTCGCAGAGTGGCGGCTAACGCTGCTGTTGAGGCGCTCCGGAAGTCGCGCCGCCTTCGGCGCGGGTTACGGAGTCGCCTCCGATGGTTGTTCGACTATGGTATCAGATTCTTTCCCTCTTTGATGTCCAAGAATCCGTACGATTCATCCATGCCGGTTTGCTTAACCAGATCGTTCAATTTGCCGACCAAGGTGCTGGGGACGCGGCAGGTCGTGGCGCGGGGATTGCGAGACGGAGGAGCCTTGCCCTTGTGAGCATAGAGCCAGTATTGATGAACGAGTTGATTGCGTTCAATGCGAACCGCATCGAGTCGGCGGAACAGAGAGTAGCTGAGCAGATCCACGCTAAGGCCAAAATTCAGCAATTGGTATAGGCTCAATTGATTGCAGTACTGCCGAAGCTGCTCCAATTCCCTATCCGGCATCACGCCCTTTTCCGACTTGTTCCAAACAATCTGGGTGAAAACGAGCCACTTCAACATATCCTCAATGAAACTGTGAAGTAGGGCAATGCTCTCAAAGTACCGGGCCTTCTCCTTCCGATTCAGTACTGCATTGATCTGGTCGGCGAGAGCATTGACCTCGTCGAGCAACTTGTGGGTCTTGACAATTGGCTTCTTCATTCTGTCTTTCAAGTCGAACGCAGGAGCTATAAG
Organism: uncultured bacterium; assembly: GCA_913009355.1. Taxonomy (GTDB): domain Bacteria; phylum Planctomycetota; class Phycisphaerae; order Sedimentisphaerales; family Anaerobacaceae; genus CAJVYK01. The sequence continues at coordinate 2,255 of CAJVYN010000296.1, forward strand.
CTCAGCAGTTCGTTAGAAACGCAGTTTCTTTTTAATAGTTTCTGGATTTTGTCTGCAATCGAGAATCGCATAAACTATTACTGTATCTTCTGCAACTTTATAATAAATGGCAAATGGAAATCTCTTTGATAACATCC
>CAJVYN010000297.1 GCA_913009355.1 uncultured bacterium
CAAAACAGCTTCTGAAAGAGTGCGAAAAAATCGGTGAAACATCAGTAATCATCAGCCGAGTCTCAACGACTTCGGTCGAGCAGGCCAGGGCGGCTATCGATATGCTCAAAAAGAAGGGTAAATCGGCTGTTGTTGTTTTTGGTTTTGCCGATGACGGAAAGGTGACACTGCTGGCCGGCGTTACGGACGATTTAGTTAAGAAGGGCTTGAAAGCAGGCGACATTGTTAAGCAAATCGCACCGATAGTTGATGGCGGTGGCGGCGGCCGACCGCAAATGGCACAGGCCGGCGGAAAAAAACCGGAAAAAATCGAAGATGCACTTGCCAAAGCTGCAGAATTAATAAAAGAAAAACTGACGAGCACTTAATTATCTGCCTTGACTTTGAAAATCTGGAAGGCCGACGAGGTGAAAGTAATTGAAGATCCCAGGTTGGTGGCTGAGGTTGAGCGCAAACTGCCGTGGCTTATAGATGTGCTTCTCTATCCGGTGAGTGTATCGGGGATAATTCATCTGGCCATTTTCCTGCTTGTACCGCTGCTAATTAAAAAATTCGTATTTATCGATTATTACGGCATAATACATATGATGCTTTATATGATGCTTATCGGCTATATCTTTTACTACCTTGCATATTGTGTCTTTGATAGTTCCAAAGGTGGCTATCGTGCGCCGGATATTTCGGCTCAGGATATACCTGATAGGGGAGACCTTATTTCGCAGATATTTCTGATGTTAGGCTGTGTTGCTATCTGCTTTTGTCCAGTGTCTGTATATTATATCTTTACTGAACGGACAGATTTATTGTTTTGGGTGTTGTCGGCGTACGGAATTTTCTTTTTGCCGATGTCGTTTTTAGGGGGAATTATGTTTGATTCAGTCAATGCACTGAATCCAATATTGATAATCCGCTCGATACTCAATACGTTTTTGCCATATTGTGGTCTGGTTCTACTGTTTTGTGCTTTTAGTGGCTCTCTTGTTATAATATTGCAGCGATTGCCAATTTGGGACTTTATCTCGAAGGGTATAAGAATTTATCTGCTGTTTGTCTTGGCTCATCTTTTAGGCAGGTTTTACTGGCGGTATCAGGATAAACTTAACTGGGAAGTGTAGAATTGATTATTTACTATTTTCTATTTACTATTTTCAATCGTCAATAATCAATCCTGCTGCCGGATTTTTACACTTTTTGCGTGGGCGTCGAGGCCTTCGGCTTCAGCCAACCGAATAATATCGTCGGCACTTTGGGCCAACATTTCTTTATCGTATTCGATAATGCTCGTTGATTTGATAAAATCATTGCTGCTAAGCGCACTGGAAAACCTCGCAGTCGTCCCCGTCGGCAAGGTATGACTTGGCCCAGCCCAGTAGTCGCCAACCGAAACGGGTGAATATTCGCCGATAAATATCGCACCGGCATTGTCGATTTCGCCAGCGATTTTCTTGCTTTCTTCTCCACACTGGATTTGCAGATGTTCTGCTGCGAAAAGCTTTGCGTGGCCAATTGCATCTTTCATATTATCAAATACAACAATACCACAGAAGTCCTCAAGACATTTTATTGTTTCTTCTGCCAGGTTTAATTGATTTACCTGTTTTTTAAGTTCTGCGAGGACTTTATTTGCTAACTTTTGCGAATCCGTAAATACAACCGCACTACCTGGTGCATGTTCTGCCTGGCTTAGCATATCAGCAGCCACCCAGGCAGGATTTGCTTTGTCATTGGCAATTATCAAAACTTCACTTGGCCCAGCTATTGAGTCAATCCCAACGAGACCGAGCACCTTTTTCTTGGCCATCTGAACCCACCGGTTACCCGGCCCGTCGATTTTATCTACATTAGGTTTGATAGTCTCTGTTCCTTGCGCCAAAGCCATCACAGCCTGTGCTCCGCCGATGCGATAAACCTCAATGTGGCAATTTTTATAATCTTTATCTAGTATTAGTTCATGGCAAACGGCTAAAGTTGCTGGATGAATACTGCCTTTATATCTTGGTGGTGAGACTATAACGATTTCTTTTACGCCTGCCACCTGTGCAGGAACCGCCGTCATTATTACTGTGGAGGGCAACGGAGCCGATGCGCCAGGGACACATATACCAACTCGTTTTATAGGTGTGTATTTTATTTCGGTCCCACCGGAACATTTTTTGTTATGGCCGATATAAATTTCTTTTTGGTATCTCTTTACATTCTCAATCGCTCGATGAATTGACGATAAAAGCTTTTTGTCAATTTCTTTGTGTGCCTTTTCCAATTCCTTTTCTGAAAGTCGAAACTGTTCCGGCGTCAGCTTAACCCCATCAAACCTTTCCGTAAATTCCGCTACAGCTGCGTCCCCCCTCCGAATACCCCCTTCAAGTATATCATCTAGTTTACTA
>CAJVYN010000298.1 GCA_913009355.1 uncultured bacterium
GTTTGTTTTTTTTTTCAAGCAGAAGACGGCATACGAGATAAAGGAATGTGACTGGAGTTCAGACGTGTGCTCTTCCGATCTGATGAACTGCCGTCTAAATGCAGAGGCGAATGTGAAACATTCGTGTTGCCTGCATCGTTGTCGCTATCATCAAAAGGAATTGGGGCATCATGGTTTTCATTGGGCGTGTTTTTATCGCTATTGAAATTATCCATAAGTAATCCTCCGCTAAAAATTAAATTTTAATGATGTTACCTGACAGCACAACCGACTGCCAGATAAAAATAACGGCTCAATTTATCCGGATGTCTTATTTGCTTTGCGTATTATTGTCATTCTGCTCGGCTTTGGCTTTTTCGGCTTCTGCTCTTGCCCTTTTGGCCTCAGCCTTTGCCTTTTCAGCTTCCTGCTTTGCCTTCTCGGCTTGTTGTTTGGCCGTTCGAGCTATTGCGCATATTCTTTCCGCCCTGGCCTTTTCAGTAAGAACCTCCTCAGCCGTTTTGAGAAGTTTTTCTTTTATCTGGTCCACTTCTTCCATTGCCTGTACTTTTTCTATTTCAGCCTTGAACCGTTCGAATTCAGCCTGTGCGGCTTTCTGCTCAACCTGCTCTCCATAAACCTCGATGCCGAAGGGGTCGGTCAACACTTCCCCCAATCCGCGTTCATATTTCGGCTCGGCATATTTTTGTCTTATCTCTTCCATCATCTTGGCGTGTTCAACGCCGCCGGAGGAGATGCTCGGCGTAAGAATAAATATGATTTCCGTACCTTTTTCCTCGAAATCTTTGCTCGAGAACAGGATGCCGATAATCGGAATGTCCTTGAAGAAAGGAATACCACGGATTACAGCGCGCTTCTCGGATTTTCTGATACCGCCGATAACGAGGCTGTTGCCGGGTTTTATCCGGTTTTCTGCAATCTCTATAGTACGCTCAGTAATAATCGACGTCTGAACGACACCTTCCGGTTTGGACCTTGAACCGAGTTGTACCTTAGTCGTAAGACCTATTGAGCCATCCGCAAAAACATGAGGAGTAACCTCAAGAATGTCTTCAACCCATTTGAAATCGGTCAGAGAATATGGTGTAACCCCCGTTTTTTCCGTAACTATCCTTTCGATTGGGGCGAAGTCTCTGGCTTTGATTGTTGCCTTTTGACCATTTATGGTTTCAACCGTTGGGTTCATCAGTATTTTGAGGTATCCTCTTGAAATCAGCAAATCCACGACAGTCCTGAACTCATGACCGGTAACACCTTTGTTTTTCCAGTAGCCGAAGTCCAGCCCGAACGTGGAACGCTTGGATTCACGCAGGGAGGCGCCGGGGAAAGCCGGCAGGAGCTTGCCGCTGCTGTTTTTTTTCCCGCCGAGCGTTATTTTTTCGCCGAGGAGGTTTTCTACCATTATGGAGGTTTCCCAGTCCATCGTTACATCGGCGAAGCGTTCGAGAATCAGGCAGTCGATGTTTACCTGGATGGGGGGAACATCGACCTTTTCCAGAAACTCCAGTACCTTGTCAGCCTCCTGGTCGTTCGGGCAATCAACAATCAGCTGGTTTGTAGCGGGGCTTTCACTGACAGCGTAATCCGGCGCATAGAATGTTTTGCCTTTATTATCAGTAGTCATTGTTGCGAACTGGTTGTTAATCAGTTTGGCCAGATTGGCGACGGGGTGCTGTTTGGTGAAATAGAAAAGCTTGACGCCGTTCTTTACCTTAATCCTTTTTGCCGGCCCACGGTACATTTCGGGAAGAGGATTTTTGATGTAAGGGTTTTCTTTAATCTGTTCTAATTCATTTAGAATTGCCCGGGTCTGTAATTCGGTGGGCTTTTGCGCAAAAAAGTCCCCGCAGCCACCTGCGCACAGCATAACTATCACAGCCAAACCTCCGATTATCCTTTGACTGCGACTGATTTTCCGGCTGCTGCTCATAATCACCTTTGTAACTCTACGTATAATAAGCATTATAGTTCAGCTTTCTTCATTGGTAAAGACATTAAAGAGTTCTGCAAAACGCTCCAGGTCCTTTGCCCGCCTGAGTTTGTACAGCCGGCCCCATTTATGTGCCGTCATTGCATCGAGGTCTATTATAGCCGGGCCGTTTTCTGTAATTAAAATATTCGTATGCTTCAAATCACCGTGACTGATGCAGTATTTTCCCATTTTCTCAAGCAGTTCTGCGATCTGCCGAGTTGTCTTTGACCGTTGCTGTTTGGTAACACTATCGTCCCGTAGAAAGTCATAAAGCTTCTGGCCCGGGGCATATTCGGTTACCAGATAACAGTTCCATAGAAGTAACCTTTTGTGTTTCTCAATATAAGCTAAGGGATTTGGCGTAGTTATGTTC
>CAJVYN010000299.1 GCA_913009355.1 uncultured bacterium
TCATTGTGGTGATGACGTACGTACAATGAGTATACGTGTGTCATTGGGCTCTGTTCATGGATGTGTTGAACTTATGATTTACAAGTAAAAGATAATTATAATTTTTTTTTTCAAGCAGAAGACGGCATACGAGATAAAGGAATGTGACTGGAGTTCAGACGTGTGCTCTTCCGATCTATGCCGATAAAGCCCGGCATCGTAAAAATAAAAACGAACTTAAAAACAGAATCTGCAATCACTGCCCTGGCAAACTCCATCACTCTTACCCCGGGAACTTTGACTGTGGATTTAACAGACGATGGCTTCTTGTATATCCACTGGATTAACGTCAAATCCACCGATATCGAGCAGGCAACAGAACTTATCGCCCGAAGGTTTGAGTGGTTCCTGAAGAAGATCTTCGAATAAAAAGAGGTAACTATGATAGCGTTATTTTATACCGGCTTATTTGTGTGTTGTTTCCTGTGCCTGTACCGGATAGGTCGCGGCCCCAGTGCACCCGACAGAACCGTAGCTATCGATATATTAGGCATAGTCGTAGTAAGTTTTTGTGCCATCCTCGGGATGGTGACAAAGAAGGATTTTTATCTCAACATCGCTCTCGCCTGGGCACTTTTGAGTTTCATTGGCACTATTGCCCTGGCAAAGTTTCTGGAAGGCAGAAATTTCGATGAATGATACCATTGGCTACATATTGATAAGTGCAGGAATCCTGTTCGATATATTTGGCTGTATAGGTCTGGTTCGTTTTCCTGATGTTTACAACCGCCTGCAGGCCTCGACCAAATGCGTAACTCTTGGAACTATTTTGCTGTTAGTCGGCGTTGCTGTCATTAGCGGTATAGGCCCCACAAGCGCCAAAGCGATAATCTGCGCTATGTTCATACTAATAACTTCCCCCACCGCTGCTCATGCAATTGCCAAAGGCGCTCACGCCTCAGGAGTAAAACTGTGGGAAAATAGTATCGTTGATAAATACGCAGAAGAAAAAGAAAACTAAACGCTACAATCAACAATCAATTATTGACGGGAGTTTAAGAGTGCGTTTGCCAAAGTTAAGAGAATTAAAAGAAGCCGTTACAGCAGTCTTTTCTCCGCGGTTCACTACCCGGTTTCCCGCTGAGCCCTGCGTGGTGCCGGAAAAGTATAGAGGCAAGCCGGAATTTGACCTCGATTCCTGCATCGGCTGCGGTGCGTGTGTGAATGTCTGTCCGACCGAAGCGCTGACGCAGAGTGAATCTGACGAAACCAATCCGCCGACAAGAAAAATCACCCTTCGATACGATACCTGCATCTTTTGCGGCAATTGCAGGGATAATTGCACGACAGAAAACGGCATAAAGCTCTCGAACGAATGGGACTTGGCTACCCTGGACAGAGAAAGCACCATCGAAACCTGCGAATACGAGCTTCAACTATGCGAAAAGTGTGGTGCAATAATAGGCACTAAAAAACATCTGGTCTGGCTTTACGAAAAACTCGGGCCCATGGCCTATACCAATCCTTCACTGTTAATCGCTAAAACTGACGAACTGCTTACCAAACCGCCGGATTCTCCACAGCCGCCGCTGTCCGCCAAAACCGCCGAGGCATCCGAGACAAGTGATTTTATGCGAATTTTATGCCCCAAGTGCAAATGTGAACTGAATATCCGGCTGTAATAATGCTATGGTTACTGACGAGCGGCTTTTCCAACAGCTAAATAAACTGCGCGGCACTAAAACGGTTATTGTGGGTATCGGCAACACGTTAAAAGGCGACGATGGAGCCGGCCCGCTGGTTTGTCAGCAGCTTAAGGGCAAAGTTTGTGCCGAGTTGATAGATACCGGCTCTGTACCTGAAAATTATATCCAGCCAATAATAAAAAAAACTCCACAGAACCTGCTTATTATTGACGCCGCCGACTTTGGAGCTTCGGCTGGAACGATAAACATATTCAAACCTGAGCAATTAAACTCTTTTGTTTTCTCCACCCATACGCTTTCCCCCCACCTATTTATTGATACGCTCCGCCAAAATATCAAGGTTGATGTGTATTTGGTCGGGATACAACCTGCACAAAAACAATATAGGACTCTGTCTCCGACCAGGCAGTCCAACGGCTGGAACATATCCTTACCGGGATTTTCCATCCTGAATAAATAACATCAAATCAGGTACTTTCCGAAATTAAATCGCAAGGCAAATCTGACGAAACTGATGAAGTAGTCTTTGTGGAAGCTTCATAAACTGAACGGTGATGAGATGATATGAAGCTGTAGTGTAAGAAAGAAATATTATACTAAAGTGAAGAGAGGGTAAATTATGAAAAT
>CAJVYN010000300.1 GCA_913009355.1 uncultured bacterium
GCAAAGGTTGAGCCGTCCTCTTCAACCTCAGCAATTTCGTCAAAGTCTGACAGCCCCAGCCACTCTATATTTGCATCGAGCATAGCCCTTAGCTCAGCGACTTTGCCGGGGTTGGTAGTAGCAACGAGAATTTTTTTATCTTTACCAGACACAGATTCCAAGAAAGGTGTTGCGAAAGAACAACAGAAAAATTTGCCGTACTCCTAATTATCTTGCGTTATTTATCTGCCAGTAAATCGAACTTATCATTATAATTGAATTGTATTAACTTCCAGTCCGAGACTGCCTTATAAAAGTAAAACTCCCATGTGAACGGGGCTTGCTCGGACTTTAACACATAGACAATCCTGACAATAGAATCGCCGTATTTTTGCTGTTTTATAAACTCATAATCTAATAATTTTCCATACATATTAATGACTGCGCTGGTTTGCCCTTTTGCCAATTTCACCTGTTGCGGCTTGGACTCTAACAGGGTATTTGAAAAAAGTTCATCATAGGATTCATCTATTTGCCCCCTGATAATACCCGTCAAAAATATCTCCGCTTTCTTTTTGTAATCAGCTTTTTTAGAAACAGCGGCGCTGCAAAGTACCAAACCCAATAAAACAACCAGTACGATTTTGACCTTTTTCATTTTCAACCCCTTTCACAACTGGATTTTGGAATCGATTTGCTTTTTGAACATTTCTGTTTCAATCAGCTCATCAGTTTCTTTAAGAGTGCCCGCTGGAAGTGCAGGCGGTTCTCTGCCTGGTCGAACATAATCGAATTTTCCGACTCAGCGACTTCATCGGTAATTTCAAGGCCGCGATAAGCCGGCAGACAGTGCATAATTTTGGCGCCAGGCGCTGACTTGACTAATTCGGCATTGACCTGGAAGCCGGCAAAGTCATCGAGCCGTTTTTGCTTTTCGTCCTCCTGGCCCATACTGACCCAGGTGTCGGTATAAATAATATCGGCGTCAACAACCGCCTGAGCGGGGCTATTCGTTTGGGAGACGCTGTCGGCCGATATTTGATTAGCTGTTTCAATCGATACGGCGTCGAGTTCGTAGCCGGCCGGCGTTGCAATAATCATTTTCATACCCAGCTTTGCACAGGCGAAAGCCAGAGAGCGGGCGACGTTATTGCCGTCGCCGATGAAGGCGATTTTTACACCTTCCAATCGCCCACAGTGCTCCTCGATAGTAAGTACATCAGCCATCCCCTGGCAGGGATGTGAGAAGTCCGTCAGGGCATTTATCACCGGCACTGTTGCGAACCCGGCTAATTCGGTGATGGTGTTGTGCTCGAATGTCCGTGCCATTATACCGTCAACGTATCGGCTCAGTACCCTTGCAATGTCTTTGATTGGCTCACGTTTGCCGATACCACCGATGTCTTCGGGCTTAACGTAGATAGCACTGCCGCCGAGGTCCGTCATAGCGACCTGGAAACTAATCCGCGTTCGCAGACTGGGCTTTTCGAAGAGCATTGCCAGCGTTTTACCGGAAAGGCACAAATCCCTGCCGCCGGCTTTATATAGTTTCTTTAGCTGGCGGCTTTCAGCTAACAGTTCTTTTAGCTGCTCCGTTGAACAATCATTTATAGAAAGAAAATTTTTCATTTTTCAACTTTTCTACTACGTAGAACAATTTTATTTTTTTAGCCACAGAGAACACCGAGTTCACAGAGATATCTTAAAAAACAGACAAACATAGTTAGAGGACTAAAACTTATAATCCCAGAGTCCGCACTGTCCAAAAACATCGTATAAAAACTTTTCACTAACAATGCAAACTTTGTCAAACTTAATCTTATAACTGTTTGGGTCAAAACTCTCTACTAATCGGCGGATTGAATAAGTGAAATCAACAAGCAGTACAGCATCATCAAGGATGATTAATTGGTTACTCTGAAAAATCCGAAAATGTTCTCCATTTAGCTTCCCGTACTTTTCTTCTAATCTTCTTTTAATTGTATTGGACCACTGAATTTCCCGTCCATTATCACCATATCCGGATGATTCCAACTTTTCGCAAGGCAATCGCAGTCCCTCCTCAACAGTTTCTTTTGAAGTAGTGTCATCCTGATAATACGGAAGTTCAAGAATCGAACCTGAAGGCATTTTTTCAAGATGAGATTCTGCATGTTTCTGACTACGAGTTGCTGATTTAACAATCTCAACTCCAGCACTTTCGTCATCTCGCGAGCGTATGATGAAATCGGGAGATTCACTTTTTTCAATATTGATTGGACAAATTGACAACCCATCTCTTAGATCGGAAGAGCACACGTCTGAACTC
>CAJVYN010000301.1 GCA_913009355.1 uncultured bacterium
CGCTATAGCGAGTTCACTGGTTATCGTTCGTCCGAGGAAACGTGACGTGATCCGCGAGTTTCTGGTCTGCTACTTCGCGTCTGACTATTGCTCGAGAATGATTGAGAGATGGGCTGGGGGAGCGGCCCAGCCAAATCTCGGGGCTCAGGACCTAGCCCGGTTCACGATACCAATTCCATCCGTTTCGGAACAACGCGCCATCGCCGAGGCGTTGTCGGATGTGGATGGGTTGCTGGGGGCGTTGGCGGCGCTGATCGCCAAGAAGCGGGCCATCAAGCAGGCCGCCATGCAGCAACTCCTCACCGGCAAGACCCGCCTGCCGGGCTTCAGCGGGGAGTGGGAGACGAAGCGGCTTGAGCAGATCTCACGCGTCGATCCCGAGAACCTTTCAAACAACACGAATCTAGACTATGTATTCAACTACATTTCGCTCGAGCAAGTCGATGTTGGACGATTAGGGGTTGTCACAAAATAACTTGAGGTTCTTGGGTGTGTCTGCTATCATGGACAAATGATTCGGACGGATGGAAAATTAAAAGAGAAATTATCTATTTTGCTTCCTTCTCTCAACGAGAAGCAAAGAAGGCTACTCGTGGGGGCTGAAGCGATTGCTCTGGGTTACGGAGGCATCCAATACCTAGGCGCTATTACCGGCATGAGCACAAATACAATTGCCAGAGGTATTCGTGAAATCAAGGCCGGAGATGGGTATGTTGGCAGAATCAGAAGAAAAGGCGCAGGCCGAAAAAAGCTAACGCTCCAATTCCCGCAGCTTGAGAAGCGTATTGAAGGGATCATCGAACCGGACATCCGGGGTGATCCAGAAAGTCCATTACGTTGGACCTGCAAAAGTGTACGCAATCTTTCTGATTTTTTAGGGGGAAAAGGGTACTCGGTCAGTAGACAAACCGTAGCTCGCATTTTGCATAAAATGGAGTTCAGCCTTCAAGGCAACCGCAAGACGAAAGAGGGCCAGGATCACCCTGACCGAGACAAGCAATTTTGTTTTATCAATCGAACTTGCAAAGAGTTCTTGTCGAAAGGGTACCCCGTAATTTCGGTAGACGCCAAGAAGAAGGAACTGGTGGGTGAATACAAAAATGAAGGTCGAGAGTGGCATAAGAAACGGGGTGCTATCGAAGTGAATGGCCATGATTTTCCTGATCCGAAAGTATCGAAGGCCATCCCGTACGGTATTTATGATATCGGTGGTAATTCGGGCTGGGTAAATGTTGGAGTAACGGCAGATACCGCGGAATTTGCGGTATCCAGTATTCGATACTGGTGGCAGTATGTTGGTAGTCGTCGTTATTCCAATGCAAAGAAACTTTTGATTTGTGCGGATGCGGGTGGGAGTAATGGGTATCGTTTACGTTTGTGGAAAAAGGAGTTGCAACGATTAGCGGATACGCGAGGAATGGAAATCTCAATCTGCCATTTTCCACCGGGAACCAGCAAATGGAACAAAATTGAACATCGGCTGTTTTCTTTTATCAGTATCAATTGGCGAGGAAAGCCATTGACCAGCTATCAAGTGATCATTAATTTGATTGCTTCTACAACAACCAAAACAGGCCTGACAGTAAAGGCACGATTGGACAAGAAACTTTATACAAAAGGCAGGAAAGTAGCCGACCACGAAATGAAAGACCTAAACTTGGTTAAGAATAGATTTCACGGGGAATGGAATTATACGATCAAACCGAGAGAGCTTTAGCCTATCAAGAACCTCAAGTTATTTTGTGACAGATACTTAGGTTGATAATTGAATATCTCTTCACCGGTTGGATTTCCTTCTGCATCCTCTAAACTAATTTTGTTAGAAAGGCTGTCAATTGCGGATGCAATCGTTCCTTGTACTTGTGAGATGGCACCTGCCAATTCTTTTGATGGCGCCCAACAACCTGACCTATAAGGCTTTGAATCTAGCAAGCTTGTGGCATGTGTTTTTATTTCGATAAAACAAAGGTTGGAAATAATTCCCTTTGTTTTCATAAGCGCATCAACACGTTTCCCATGGTTGTTTACACTGTAACCTTGTACAACTTGCTCAAGCTTTTTATCATCAAGGCTGGATAGAAAAATATAACCGAGCCCATAGCCAAATATCCATGGGTTTTTCTCAAAATATTTTTGCCACAACCCTTCGTTTGTACAATAATCTTGATCTGACAGAAGCTTGCCATATACTTCTAGCTGTTTCTTACGGTAACCAACAGAGACTATGTCCTCTGTAGTTACCTCAGAACGTAATGCTTCAGCGATT
>CAJVYN010000302.1 GCA_913009355.1 uncultured bacterium
GATATCAAAAAAGAAGGCATCCTGCTCTACGATTCCGGCAAATTGAAACTTGAAAGGATCCGCAAACCAAGCCCGGCCAAAAGAAAACAAATCGCAGAAGAAGATTTCAAACAATGGTTCAAAAGCGCAAAAGAATTTTTCGATACGTACTATGATGACTTGGGTAAGCGCCGTTACAAGAAAGCAGCCTTTGAACTTCATCAGGCCGTTGAGCGTTTTTATTCTACGGTTCTTTTAGTTTTTACCGGCTACAAGGGCAAGAGGCATAACATTGAGAAGTTAGGCCGACAGGCCTCCGGCTGTGATACTGCTTTTTTGAAGGTCTTCCCTCGTGCGACAAAACAGCAGGACGAAATGTTCAAATTATTGAAGAAGGCTTACATCGACGCCAGATATAAAAAGGATCACAGCCATCCCATAGGAAATCAAATATGAGAGAACTATTCTAAAATAGCGGCTTCTGAGTTACACTATAATCGTGAAAAAATAGGAGTAACTCATGAAGCCAGCTAAACATAACCATACCATTCTCAAACAAATATGCCAGCATATTCCTGCTCATCTTGTACCAAAGCTTGCCCGATCTTTCGGGGCTGACAAGAAAGCTCGCTCTTTTTCACCCTGGTCACATGTTGTTGCAATGTTGCATGTCCAGATTGCACACAGCCTATCGCTCAATGATGTGGCGGACACGCTGCGGAATCACTCAGGAGTCTTGACTACAATTCGCCGTGCAACACCGCCGAGCAGGAACGGACTGTCGCATGCCAACCGTGTCAGAGACCCGAATATGGCACAAGCCCTTTTCTGGGATGTGCTGTCCCATATCGAAAACAAACATCCCAACTTCGGACGTAATCACAAGTATTCGGGCCTGCCAAGACGGTTCAAGCGAACAATTTATGCAATTGACTCGACCACGATTCAGCTTGTTGTAAATTGTATTGACTGGGCTAAACATCGCAGACGTAAAGCGGCAGCAAAGTGTCATATGCAACTAAATCTCCAGACGTTTCTGCCTCAATTCGCTATCGTTAAAGAGGCTTCTACTCACGATTCAACTGAAGCCTATCGACTCTGTATGAATCTCAAAAGTGGCGAAATAGCGGTGTTTGACAAGGCGTATGTAGATTTTGCACATCTGGCAGACCTTAATAGGCGAGGCGTTTTCTGGATTACACGTGCCAAGGACAACATGCGATATCGTATTGTCAAGCAGCATACAAAACCAAAGGGCAACATCCTTAGCGATGTCTTAATCAAACTTGAAACACCGAAAAGCCACAAGGCTTATCCGCAAAGATTGCGTTTAGTCACAGCCAATGTTGAAGTCAATGGCGTGAAAAAAACAATGACATTTATCACAAACAATATGATATGGGCACCGAGCAGTATTTGTGAACTATATAAATGCCGCTGGGGTGTAGAGGTGTTTTTCAAGCAGATAAAACAGACATTGCAACTGAGTGACTTCTTGGGCCATAGCCGAAACGCAATCCTATGGCAAGTATGGATGGCAATGCTGGCTTATGTTTTGATACGGTTTATAGGCCATATCGGGCAATGGAAAGGTACATTCCGCCGACTGTTTACATTGCTGCGCGGCGTATTGTTCAGTCGCTTGGATGCTTTCAGCGTCATGTTAGCCTGTGGGACAGCACGTGGTTCACCACGGATGATTGGCAGCCCTCAGCAGGCTTATTTGCCCGGTTTTGAACTGTCGTAAGAATATACGGAGGTAAGTGATGGTTTACAATTCGACAGTATTAGCTTCAAGGCCTGCCGAATTGATAACAGCCAATAAAAATTGCAAACTGGGGTCGTGGAAATGCTTGATGGAAAATCGCTTTTTGCTACAATAAATCAGGCTGCAACACTGGAATTGCGGACTTATGGGATGACTGTGAAAAGCGTTCTATGATCCATTTGAACGTTTGTTTGGACCATATGATGAATTATCCGACAATGCCAAATGTAAATATGTAAACACCGTAGACTTTATAAACTCTCAGTTGGAACGGAATTAATAGAAGCTGTAGGGTACGGCTGTGCCCCACGTGGTTTGTTTTAACAATTGTTCCAGTCTTTTTTGCCTGGCCAATTTTCTTGCTAAATCTGCTTTTTCCGGTTATAAATCCCCTATGGAACTTAGGGATAAGACTGCTGTTATTACCGGCTCGAGCGGGCGATTGGGCTGTGATATCGCAAAAGCTTTAGCAGCAGCCGGCTGTAATTGTCTCTGCCATTACAACCGCAGCAAACAGAA
>CAJVYN010000303.1 GCA_913009355.1 uncultured bacterium
CGCACGATATACGTTTAGCCCTGGCCGAATTAATACCTCAACATCAGCCCGGTTTCAGACATTCTGAGGGCAATTCTGATGCCCATTGCAAAAGCTCGGTGTTTGGCTGTAGCGAGCAAATCCTGATAAAAGACGGAACACTTAACCTCGGCACCTGGCAGGGTATTTTTTTCTGTGAATTCGATGGCCCGCGGCACAGAAAAGTGCTGGTCCAAATTCGCGGAGAATGAGAAACTTAAGAGCCTCTAATGCTCTGTTGAAAACAGACGCCAAAGTCATTTCGAGCGAAGGCCTCGCAGAGGCCAAAGCCGAGAAATCTATTAAAAAAACAGATTTCTCCACTTTGTTCGCTTCGCTCACCACGGTCGAAATGACAAGTTTTTAACAGAGCGTTATAGGCTCTAAGTAACACTGCCCCCCTTGCTTGTTGCTACCCCCCCCTTGTTTGTTATGGATAAATCGGCTTTAAGGTTACGCGCATAAAAAGGGCGAGGTGGTGGGACCGGCTGGGGGGGAAACCGATGTGCCACGCTGCCTCGCCGAGGTTTATAACTGCTAAAAGCAGCAGTATTTCGCCATTTTTAAGGAATAAACTGTGGAGGCTACCCTTTTTGAGAAAAACTGTCAAGCAAAAAACAATTATTTCTTTGAAAACCCAGCCCACCTTACATAAAACTACTATAAAATGAACATACAACGCATAAGGATAAAATGCAAGTTAAAAAATCTATTTTTTTTATTTTTTTTGCCTCTGTTACATTACTCGAAGTGGAAATCATAGAGTAAAATAGCTTGAAATTCGGCGCTTACTGGTCTAAATTATAGATAAATCTAAAAGTTGTTATTTTTGAAGTCTTTCGATGGCAGGGTTCAAAGCTATCCTTGTAATAAAAACTCCAGCGAGGCGAAATGCCGGCAGCAAAAAGTATCAAAAAACGGTCCGTCTGTGCAAGTTAAAAAAATATCGAAATTTTCTCCTTATTTTTTTTTAAGCTGGCAAAGACAGCTATAAACTGGTATTTTGAGCGTGTTCTCGTTTTGGGTGGACAAAATTTGCTGATTTTAAGTTCTTAACCAATCTTTTATGACAAAAATTTCTGAAAGAATAAAACGTGTAAAAGACACCATCGACTCTGTCTGTACCCGCCTTGGCAGAGACCCTGCAAAGGTAAAACTTGTCATTGTAACCAAATCCGCTTGCTTAGAAGCCGTAAAAGAGGTTATCCATCTGGGCTTTACAGACCTTGGTGAAAACCGTGTTCAGCAATTGAAAAAAGTTTCCGCTCAGATAGCCGACTTTTTGCAGGGACGGGATACTGATTCGTCTTCACCGCGGAAAGTCAACTGGCATATGATAGGTCATCTGCAGCGCAATAAGGTTCGACAGGTCCTGGGTATTGCTTCTCTGATACATTCGGTTGACACACTTCGGCTGGCGGAAGAAATAAATGCTTCAGCGGAAAAACTAAACTTATGTCCTAAGGTGCTTCTGCAGGTCAACACTTCCAGGGAGCCGCAAAAATACGGCGTTCCGGTAGGTGCGGCAACGCATCTGGCTGAGCAGATGGAAACCTTACCGCATTTGAAACTGGTTGGCCTGATGACGACGGCTCCATTGACGCATAATAAGAGCGTGATTCAAGCTTGTTTTGTTCGGGCAAGAGAGTTGTTTATTGAGATACAAGGCGAGGGAATAATCGGGCCGCAGTTTACCGAACTGAGTATGGGTATGAGTTCGGATTACGAAGTTGCTATTGAAGAGGGGGCTACCATTCTTCGTATCGGCTCGGCAATCTTCGCCGGCTGATACGAAATCGTTTCGCACTTGTTATACTCGGCCTGTTCGCCGGATAACATCGAGATTTTCCCAGTATTGAGTTAAGGCTCTGGATCCTTTTTTGGTAAGTTGATAGCTGGTGTTCGGCAATCTGCCCTTGAAAGTTTTATTGACTTTGACGAAGCCGGCTGATTCGAGTTTTTCTATGTGCCGTGAAAGGTTGCCGTTAGTCAATCCTAAAGTTGACAGCAGGAAACCGAAGTCCGCCGATTCAACGCCGGAAAGAATCATCATAATTCGCAGCCGCGCCGGCTCGTGCACAATTCGGTCAAGCTCCATCAGCTGCATCTCCTTCAAGATGTGTAACACCTTTTAGCTTTTTCAATGCGTAGATCGGAAGAGCACACGTCTGAACTCCAGTCACATTCCTTTATCTCGTATGCCGTCTTCTGCTTGAAAAAA
>CAJVYN010000304.1 GCA_913009355.1 uncultured bacterium
TCAAGCAGAAGACGGCATACGAGATAAAGGAATGTGACTGGAGTTCAGACGTGTGCTCTTCCGATCTCATTAGTGCTATCGTGTGTTCTGCGGCGCTGCGTGTATTTCCGCCGGGCGTATTCATAACCAGGATTCCTTTTCTGGTAGCTTCCGGGATATCGATATTATCTACACCCACACCTGCCCGGGCGATTGCCTTTAGTTTGCCGGGGTTGGCTAAGACTTTAGCGGTAACTTTTGTACCGCTTCGGATAATCAGGCCGTCGTATTCACCGATGATTTTGGCGAGTTCATCTTCGCTTATACCGGTTTTAACAACAGCTTCGACCCCGTCTGCCGCATTGAGCAGGTCGATTCCCTGCTGTGCAAGTTTATCTGTGATTAAAATCCTAATCATTGCGAATCTCCAATTTCAACAATCAATTCTAAGTGCCGCTGCCGGCTTCATTTCTGAATTATAACATTGGCGCATACTATTTCAAGGGGTATGTTTAGTCCTCAGGCCTGCCTGAGGGTTTTATTTTGCCGTGCCAATCTCAAACAATCGTCAATCGAAACTCGTCGATCATAAATCGCTTTACCTTGCAACTTCATCTAAAACCCGTATAATCAAAAATCAGGACACCTGCGGGGAAACACCAGGGCCAAATTAACCAAGAAGATATACGTAGCGAAAATAGACAGCTTTGCTTAGTCACAGAGGGCACAGAGAAAAATATGAGTCAAAATAAAAAAAACAACAACACTATTAGGCAATACTTCACAGCTCTTATTAAATCAGCAATAGGAAAATCTGATGCTTTATCAAATATAGGGCACAATGTGATTAAGGGGGTCCTTCGTGAATGCCTCATATCTGATATACTGAGCGAAATATTGCCAAGCCAATTTAGGGTAGGCTCAGGGATAATTGTAAATGCTGATGGAGATCATAGTAGGCAGACAGATATTATTATATACGACAGTCAAATCCTTCCTCCTTTCGTACAAAAATACACTCCAGCTCTGTATCCTATCGAAAGTGTAATAGCCACAATAGAGGTTAAGACGAGATTATATAAGACGTATTTAGAAAAAGCAAATAGAGATGCTTGCAAAGTTCATCAGATGTTTAAGCCGCCTGAAAATGTAAAACAAGCTAATAAAAATTGGAAAGAGGTTTATAATAGATTCGGACGCCCTTTATGTAGCATCATCGGCTTTTATGGTGAGGGACCGAAAGGTTTGTTAAATCCTAATACCGGGAAAATTTTATTGAATGAAAAAGCCAGTGATCTTTTTGGTATTTGTTTGGTTAATCAGTATTCCTGGTTGAACTTACCTTCTCTTGGAGGATGGAAACAACGACTTTGTGATGAGAATACAAACGAGGAAACCAAAAGGTTCTTCGCTGTGCTTCTTGATAATATTTTAACAATTTCTCGAGCGAGAATTGCAGCCAAAAGGACAGACCATTATGATCTCTACACCGCTTATATAAGAAACTAAATATTGAAGAAGTAACCGTGCTACGGCAGGCTCCGCCTTGACGAGCGGGAATAATAACTTGACGCCTTTGCGCCTTGACGGGAGAAAATTAAAACCATCCAGAGCATACTCTTACCTTTTTACTTTCTTTGCTTTGTGCCTTTGTCACTCTTCAGTTTTCTGACTTCTGGCTTCTGACTTCTGAATTCTCTTTTATCTCTGTGTTCTCTGTGGCCATTTTTTTCATCTTGTTAATCCTGTAATCCCGTCTAAAAACTTTTCAGCGAAACCAGCGTCTAATTTTATCTGTGCCTTTTGTGCTTTTTGTGGCCAAAAACTCTCTGTGTTCTTTGCGTTCTCTCGCAGAGTCCCCAGGACTGCGGTAAAATTCTTTTTCTTTACGCTTCACGCTTCACGAGATACGAAATTTATTTATTCCAGTTTTGCCAGCCGACGCCGCTTCTGTCGTCAGCAATCTTAAATTTATCCTTCGGACAGTCGTAGAAATATCTGACCAGACAATAAGCTGATGCTTCTGCAAGCCGGGTGGTTGCAACTTCTCGGCCGCTATCCTCGATTTCAAAGCCGACTTTAATACTTTTACTTTTTGCAGACTTAGGCCAGAGTTTCTCCCCGGCTGCCGTATCAAGAAGAACAGCTTGGGTATTGAGGTTGCCCTTGTAATAGCCGGTTTCAGCTATTTCGTTAAGCTGATAATCTTCAACCACTACTAACAGGACCATATTGCCGTCTAAGGCCC
>CAJVYN010000305.1 GCA_913009355.1 uncultured bacterium
GTGATGCTACCCACAAGCGCAGATTCGTCTGATTGCCGTTAGCTGGCTATGGTTCTCCCAACCCGGGTCTTACGGGAGATATAGCAGTACAGGCTGTAATTATATCCCCATGATCCCCCACCCCTTAATCAATAATACTTTAGTATGATTTAAAGTATGATTTTAAGCACGGATTTAGGTACAAGTTCGAGTCCATCCGGGCGTCATGATTTTAGAAATAAAAAATACCTTGGGCAAGGCGTCTGTGAGGGTCAGGTTTTTTGGTGGACGCGGTCGTACGTAATTTGAACTATTCTATTATAAATCAGCTTTCGGAATCTGTGAAGAAGATTTCTGCGTGAGCAGGAGACCGGCTGCTTCGGGCCTCAAATATTGCGAGGATAATATCACTTTGCCGACGACTTTATTTTTCCTCACAGCCAGCGTTTTCACACAATCACTGATTACGTTATCGTCTGCTTTCTGTTTCGATTTTGAACTATCGGCTCTCGGTCGTGGTTAGCTTCCAATCATCACCGCGCTTGACGAGAGTCTTCGTCGGGTAATTGGTTTTTTCCCCATCGCCTTCCTTAATTGTCACTTCTGTATCGACCTGAGCAATGTTTCCGCCTTCATAAATTGTTTCCCCAGTTATCGAGTAGCTTACAAGCTTATCCGCATATTTTTTACAGTCATTGACATAACTGTCAGGCGACCTGGAGCTGGTATCGCTTACTAAATCGGCTACCTTTTGACAATCATTTTCTTGAGTTAATTTATAGAATTTTTCGACTACCTGCGACGGTGTGTTACCGGTTCCACAGCCAAATGTCGTTGCCATCAGCCCCACAATCATCGATGCTGCCAAAATTGATATCCATCTCATCATGTCGCACGTTATCCGCTGTTCCGGATTTTAACTTCGGCTCTCGATTTCGGTGAGCTTCCAATCTCCATCCCGCTTGACGAGTTGCTGCGTCTTGTAATTGTTCTTTTCCACACCGTCTTTGTTTATTGTGACCTCTACTTGAACATATGCAACACGACTTGTTTCATCAATCTCTTCCTTTTTTATCGAGTATCTTACCAATTCTATATTCGTTGACTGTTTGCATTCGTTGACGCGCCGCTCAACCAGCTCAGGCTTATTATCATTTATATAATCAGCCAACCCTTCGCAATCCTTTTCTTTGAGTAATTGATAGTATCTTTCAACAATCTGCGACGGTGTTTTGCCCGACTGTGTGTTTCCACCACAACCAAATGTCGTCATGATCATCATCGCTATAACCGCCGAAGCTATCATAACAGTCACCCATCTCAACATGACATGTCCCATTCTTATGGACATCTGCTCTCCCTTAATCGGCCTCAAGCGCCACTTTGGCCTTAAACGCCAGCCTATGGTTCCTTCTTGGCCTTTTTGGTATTTTGCTGCTGATGCCTATCGTCTACGTTAGCTTAAGAGCAGCACTATACTTCCCAGAAGCGTCCAGAGTTACACAGTCAACTCCATCTATATAGCTGTAGTGAGAATATTGAACAGATGGTGTCACCTGCAACAAGTTCCTGTCCACCAAATAGGAACATTGTTTGTATCGTAAATTACCACATTACCATCGTCTTGAACAATTAACCATGCACCTGGACTGTACCATGTTGCCGAATTCCAATAAGGTTGTCCAGCAGAATTATAAGTAACGAAATTACCATCATATTGCATGGGAGCCCAACCCGGAGAAGTTTGTATTCCTATGTTCCAAATGGCCCCAACTCCTCCCTGGTAAAGAACCAGGTTGCCGTCGGGCTGATATGCGAACGTGAATCGGCCATCAGCTGAATATCGAGCCATGCCTGGAGCAAGTCGATCGCCGGGCCATAATGTGTTTGATGTTATATGAACACCAACGCCAGTGCCGTCATTCCAAACGTTGTTGCCGCAACTGCCAAACAATCCGGCATTTTGGGCATCCCAGAAGAAGCGTGGTAAATAACCCAAGGCATCGTTCCAAACGTGCCATTCGGCGAGATCGAAAGATGAGCCATTCGGGTCATATGGAATTAGACAATGGGTGAAATCTCCTTGGTAATATCCTGCCTGTTCATAATGTGCTGCACCTATGCTCCACCAACCTTCCGCTCCGCTGCCCCAGCCCCCTTCCCACATCCTCATGTGATCTCGCGGGTCTAAGCCGTTAATCATATGCCTGTCTGTCGGTCGTAGGT
>CAJVYN010000306.1 GCA_913009355.1 uncultured bacterium
AAGCAACCGCCACAGCTATAGGCCACTGTTTTGCCATCCTGCTGCTGCTCAACCACCGCCAACGCTTCACCATCATAAGTTTCAGCGACGCGTTTGAATAGCTCCAGAGGTTCGGCTGGTATAACCTTAGCTGCCTTGTCCCATTGAGCCTGGATTTCTTCTATCTGGGCCTCGTATTTAACTGCCAGCAGTTCAGTTTCTTTTCGGGTTTGCTCGAGTATCTGTTTTTGCTCGTCTATCTGGTTTCGTATTTTTTCGCTCTCAGCTTCGTCAGTCTCAATATCTTTCAACAAATCGAGAATTTGTGTTTCGATTTTGGAATTATCGGCTTTGGTTGTATTAAGCTGGGTAAGGATTGCGGCATATTCTTTGTTTGTTTTGGCGGCATTGAGGGAGGCTCTTAACCTGGCTATTATCTTATCTCTGGTCGCCAGTTCCAATTCCAGGTGGTCGGACTGTATCTTGGCTAATTGAATTTCTTCTTTCTTGGCTTCGAGGCCATTTGCAAGGCTTCTGACCTGATTTTCCTGGATAATTACATTTCTTCTACATCTTGTAAGCTTTGCTTTGACAACTCGTAGTTGATTTTCAACACTTTGAAGTTTTATCAACCCATTCAATACAGGTCCCATTTATGCTCCTTTGCGCCGGCTCTGAACTTTTTGAGCTCTTCATTATGTCCGTTTATCTTTTAGTCTGCAACAAAAATTTTTGTTTTTTCTTTTGTGGCGTCTCGTATAATTGACATGCTATGAAGGAAATGTTAAGAAAACTCATTCAAGCTGAAACAACTACTGAAAAGGGTGAATTAGTTGCGGCGAATATAATTTCCGAGCAGTTCAGCCGGTCAGGGATAGCTGGCCGGGTAGATAGCTGGGGCTCGAACAGGGCAAATCTTATCGCACAGATAGACTCGTCCGGGCGCAGAGCTGCTCTTTTGTTTGCCTGCCATCTCGATGTCGTCCCTGCCGGCGAGTCAAAATGGCAGCACCCCCCTTTCGATGCAGTTGAAAGTGAGGGCAGAATTTACGGCAGGGGTTCAGCGGATATGAAGGGCGGAATCGCTTCTGTTGTTACTGCGGTCAGGCAGGTTGTTGAGTCCGGCGTCAAATTACAAGGCGATATCATATTTTTTGCCGCTGCCGGCGAGGAGACCGATAGCTGCGGAGCGAAGAGATTTATTCGCGACTGGAGCGGACAATTGCCGCAATTAGCCGGCGTGGTTATCCCTGAACCGACAGACTTTGAGATTGTAACCGCCCATCGTGGAATATTGTGGCTTAAAGTTAAAACCAGCGGCAAGGCCGCTCACGGCTCAGCGCCCCAATTGGGTATCAATGCAATAACATCAATGAGAGCTGTATTGAATGAACTGGATAATTTCAAGATTCGATTCGAGCCGCACCAGCTTCTGGGCGACTGCTCTATGAGTGTCAATACAATCACCAGCGGTAAAGCGATTAATGTTGTTCCGGATATGTGCAGTATCGGGATAGACATTCGCACACTGCCCGGCCAAAATTATCAGGATATTATTGACGATTTGCAAAAAATCTTTGCGAAATTAAAGCAAAAGAATCCTCAATTTGACGCTTCAGTTTCTATTATACGAGAGGTTGGAGCATTGGAAACCAACAACAACTGTGATTTTGTCGGAAACTTCTGCTCCGCCGTGGGAACAAGCAAAACCAGAGCGGTCGGCTTTACTACGGACGGGCCTTTTTTCGCTTCATTGGACGTGCCGGTGGTGGTTTTTGGGCCGGGCAAGGGCGAGCTTTGCCATAAGCCGGACGAATATATTGACATCAGCGATGTAGAAAAAGCAGTTGAGTATTACAAAAACATCATTTTGAAATTTTTAACCTAACTTTACATTGTTTAAAGGTGGTATGATTATGAAGCTTAAGAATCATTTTGTTTATTGCCTGCTTATTTTCCTCCTGGGAGGCTGTGTATGCGAAGAGATTGGGGAAGTTATTGGGAAAATGATGGTCGAACTCCCTGTAGCTACCTCATTTTACTATGCAGAGAATAATAGATGGCCCGATTCGGTAGATGAACTTAAGGCTTTCTGTTTAGAAATGGATAGATCGGAAGAGCGTCGTGTAGGGAAAGAGTGTAGATCTCGGTGGTCGCCGTATCATTAAAAAAAAAAAACAAACAACACTAAACA
>CAJVYN010000307.1 GCA_913009355.1 uncultured bacterium
GAATTCAGAGAAAGAATTGAGTTAATTAAATCCCGGCTCGACAGGCCGGCCATAACCACTGATTTAATCGTTGGCTTTCCGGGTGAGACGGACTCCGACTTTGAAGCAACTATCAATTTAGCGAGGGATGTTGGCTTTGCAAAAATGCATATTTTCAGCTTTTCACCGCGTAAAGGCACCGCCGCAGCGAGTTTGCAAGACATTGTAGATAATAGAATTATAAAGAATCGCTCACAAATATTGCACGATTTGGATGTCGAATTGAGCGCTAAATTCAGGCAGCAATTTGTCGGCAGGACAGCTGCGGTTTTACTGGAAAACAGTAATGGGCAGATATGCGGGCGAAGCGAAAGATATTTTATGGTTTATCTCGAAAAAACAGACGGAAATTTCAAAAAAAATGATTTGGTGAAGGTAAAGTTGCTTGAAAATAGTGAAAATGGTATAGTTGGCCAAGCTGAAACATAATGAAGTTAGTGAATTTTGCAGCGTAATAATTTTTACTGCAATCAGCCTGCGAAAGCCGAAAATACACTTAATATTAAGCGATACAGCTTAAATTGGCGAAAAAACTAACTCTTTATTTAAGTACGTCATAATTAAGTGGTTACAACGATAAAAAACAATCCACTCCCCGATTACATCGCAATGGTCGTTATTTTTTTAATGGCTGTTGGGACAGTCTTTGTCTTCTCCGCAGGCGCTAATATTGGCAGGGAACTTGACTTACAACGGTTTTATGATTTCCCCGGCCTACGGCAAATCCTGTTCTTCCCTTTAGCGGTTACCGTTATGTACGCCGTTTCCTGTTTCAATTATCGAAAGTTCAGCTTAGCTGACGGTTGGCTGAAATCTCCAGCCGGTTTTCTATTAGTCCTTAGTTTAGTACTGCTTATAGTCGTTTTATTCCCGCAGTTCGGCACTGAAATAAACCGTGCCCGCCGATGGCTCAGAATTTCCATTGGGCCGGTAACGATAAGTTTTCAGCCTTCTGAGCTGGCAAAATGGTCGATTGTTTTCTTTTTAGCTGCGGTTTGTGATAAGTTCGGTAACAGCATAAGGTTATACTGGAAAAGATTTGTGCCGGCCTTTTTAGTTATAGCTCTGGTAGCTGGATTGGTCATCACCGAAGATTTTGGTACAGCGGTATTTATATCGCTTTTGGGCTTTTTGATGTTAATAATCAGCGGTGCAAAATTATGGCACATTCTAACTCCGCTGCCCTTTGCCGCAATTGCCTTTTGCGCAGCCCTGATTCGCTCACCCAGCCGGATGCAGCGGATTGCCGCTTTTTTGAATCCTCAAAAATGGGCTGATTCTGCTGCTTATCAGGCGAATCAGTCGCTGATTGCCCTCGGCTCCGGCGGATTGCTCGGCAAAGGGCTGGGCAAAGGGATTTGCAAATACGGCCATTTGCCGGAAGATACGACAGATTTTATCTTCGCTATTATCGGCGAAGAACTCGGCTTTGTCGGAACCGCAACGGTCATTGGATTGTTTATTGTTTTTGTCTGGCTGGGAATTTTAGTGGTTGTACGCTGCCGAGACCGTCTCGGCCAGCTTCTGGCTGGCGGTATTGTTTTAACAATCGCTATTCAGGCCGCCCTCAATATCGGCGTGGCAACGGTCGTGCTGCCGACAAAAGGCATACCTCTGCCGTTTGTAAGCGCCGGCGGGACGAGTATGCTGCTCTGTGCCGCTGCTGTCGGCGTGCTGCTAAATATTGCAAAACAAACAGGGATAAAAAATTCTGCTGCGGAGAACGCAGAGAATGTTCAGTTGAAAATTGAAAACTGAAATTGTCCGAAATTTGGGGAAATAGAGGGGAATTTAATCGCAGATTTCACGGACTATACGGATTATTGAGTGAAAAATGGGACTTGGGGGGTTAGGTTGCAGGGTTTGGAGGGAATAGGTAAGACAGGGACGAGCAAAAACGGTCGAAAATATTCGAAAACATACAAAAAATGACGTGAAACGGTCAAAAATGTGCAAAAAATGAGTTGAAATGTGCACAAAAGTGAGCGCTTTTTGCAATACTGTTCGGCACTTTATTTGCTCTGGGCATATTGGGGATATAAAGAAGCGTTTCTTAAAAGAAATGGGAATATCAAGCATTGATTCGTCGTGGCCGGAGATTATTTCTGCGCAGCACAAAC
>CAJVYN010000308.1 GCA_913009355.1 uncultured bacterium
GTTGGCGTGCGCGACCGCAGCAGGAGGAATATCCTGTTAACGGGACTTTTCGTTACGCTGTGCACTGACGAGGCGTCTTGCATTTGCGGTCCTCCCCACGATTCGTCCATCCTGGGAAACAAGAATCCTGGCGTTCCTGGGAAGCCCGATCTTCTCAGGTTTATACATCCTCTCCGAGGTCACTATTACATCAGGCTGTTTTAGTGAAAGGGCATACAGTTCCGCCATTGTAGTCTTTCCAACTGAATTTGCATAAAGTGCTGTTTCGAGTATCGCCCTCCAGGGCCCAACCGGTAACTTATGAGTAGTTGCCATTGTTAATTACCTCTCTTAACGTGTAATTGTCAAGCTCTCCGACCAAAGGTCGGAGCTTGCCAATGTAAGGAATTTTTGATTTATTACATTCCTTGCCTTCATCCCCGACCAAAGATCGAGGCTTTCGGCAAGGTGCATTGTAATAAAACCTTGTCAAATATTATAATTTTTTACACATAAATCTTGCAATCATTAAAATTTCGCTGGAATTCCCGGAGTTTTTATTAAATATCCCCCTTTTTTTTTAAAAACAGGCCGGGAATACCCGTGAATGGCATAAATGTCACTCTGAACGAACAGGCTATGTCACAATCCTGAGAACTAATTAGTGTCTGTGTATAAACTGCTGTTTTATATTTTTGTCATACCCGAAGTCTGTAGTCGGGTATCCGGAAGTTACTGAAAAGACTGGATTCCCGCCCAACAGACCGCGGGAATGACGGCTCTATTGTTGACTTTATACACAGACACTAATTATGTTGTCATTCTGAATCCTGTGCCCCGAAAACTCTCGGGGTATTATTTCAGAATCTCGTATTTTCAACATGTTACGTCTTTATTTAGGGTCTTATTGAATCAGGCCGTGGACGCAACTGTCTTTTTGATTTTGATTATCCAACCGGGGTTAGGCTCTTGATATGCATTACCATTTCATCATCGGTAGTGGTTTCAAAGGATTCTTCTTAAACTCAGCCTTTGTTAATTGAATTAATTTCTTATGAAATCCGGAATTGGGAAATTTATCTATGACTACCTGTATATCCTCTTTAGGCAAACCAAACGCACGTTTTCCTTTTGATACATCAATCCAGTCGGCTTTCCGAAACGCCTCAACTAAAAGGTATTTACTATCTCGATATCGAGTTATCTTGTGATGCAGATTTATCATTAACTCGATTTCCGTTGACCACACCTCTTGCCTTTTTCGCTTTAAATACCCCTTGGCCAATTCAATTGATATTGATAAATAATCGAATGTATCGTTTACCCATATCCCGAGATCATGAAAACAACCGGCAATAATGATCTTTTCTCTATCCTCCCGGTTCCCCTGGTGTATGGACAGACAAAAATGCACCACCCGGTACACATGGTTCTTATACGCTGGATAGTCTTTGCCAATATCTGCCTTCCACTCTCCCAGTATTTCTTCTAACAAGGGCAGGTGCTCTTCAATTTTCACCCGGTTCTCCATTTTCTACGCACAACACCCTTCTTTTCCAGATGCTGAAGTCTGTTTCCCACTAACGGCATGCAAAAGCAGGGCGAAGCGACGGGTTTAGCAGCCCACGAGGAAGGTGTTGTTAGGCCATCGGCTTATTTGCCTCGATCGTTGCTGAAACTACATAATCCTCTATCTTTCGTCCAGGCGCCCAATTGCGGATAAATTCCCTGCTTTCATCTTTTGGTTTGATTCGAATATTCTCAAAGCCTGCCTGGCGAAGCATAGATTCAAGTTCATGGATAGAAGCCGCCCCTGAAACACATCCAGCAAAAAGTGATAAGTCCTGTTTGACATCTTCGGGCAATTCAGCGCTGGCGACAATATCCGAAATTGCCAATCTTCCACCCGGTCTCAATACACGAAAAGCTTCCTTAAATACTCTTTTTTTATCAGGTGAAAGATTGATAACGCAATTTGAGATAATGACATCGACAATTCCGTCTGCAACAGGCAAATTCTCAATTTCACCGAGTCGGAATTCGACATGCTTCAAACCGGATTCGGCAGCATTCTTGCGTGACTGGCTGATCATCTCCGGCGTCATATCCACTCCAATAACATAACCTTTCTCCGTCACAGCCCTTGCAGCAAGAAAACTGTCGAATCCTCCG
>CAJVYN010000309.1 GCA_913009355.1 uncultured bacterium
TTTGTTTTTTTTTTCAAGCAGAAGACGGCATACGAGATAAAGGAATGTGACTGGAGTTCAGACGTGGCTCTTCCGATCTTTACAACCGGTAATTCCGCTGGTTCCTTTGCATTGCTGGCCTCTTTCGCCGCCATTGCCCTGTTTCTGGAGGAATTCAGGAATCGCAAATTCTGTGCATCCGGGTTTCGCCGGCTTCTTGCCTGCGGCCTGGCGGTTGTTATTGTCATTTTCGGCCTTGCTATCACGCAAAGCAAAGGCGCAATTATCGCCTCGCTGATAGCTGCGGCAATGTTTATCGCATATCTGTTGTTTGGCAATTGGCTGAATAGGCACAAAAAAACTATACTGATTGCGGGGCTTTTATTGGCTCTGGCCGGCGGCTGTCTGATTGTTCAATATGGCTTGACTCACAACCGGCTGCCGGGCGGTAATTCGATGCTGGTAAGATGGCAGTATTGGCAGGCCTCAGCGAAAATGTACGCCGACTATCCTCTTACAGGTGTTGGCCCTGGCAACTTCGCCACTTCTTATACACGTTACAAACCGCCGGAAGCGCTGGAAACCATTTCAGACCCCCACAATTTTTTGCTCAGTATCCTGACTCAATATGGTCCGCTTGGTCTTGTCGGATTTTTAGCGCTTGTTTTTATACCCTTATGGACAGCGTCTGCTAACCACGAATTACCACGAACGAACACGAAACTCAAAACCCAGATTGAACCGGCATTAAAAAAATTGGCTGTGCCTTTCGTGATTGTCATATCAGCCGTCCTGCTGCTGGTCAGGCCGCTAATTACGCCCCTGACAAACGGCGCTGCCGCTGATGTGATGGTTTATGCGATATTCGTATTATACGTTGCGCCGGTGGTTGCATTTGCTGTTGGCTTTTGGCTTTTAACAACACCGCTGTATGAGCCACGAGCCACGGCGCAGTCACTGCGCAGCACGCCTCACGGCGCAGTCACGAACATCACTACTGCCGCTCTTTTCTGTGCCGTCTTAGGTTTGCTCATTCACAATTTGATAGATTTTGCCATTTTTGAGCCGGGCGTATTTACTGTTCTCTGGGCAATAACAGCTTGCCTGATAGCGATAGATTTTCAGCGAAAATCCCGTTCGCTGTTTGTTTTAAGGCCTGCTGTTTTCGTAAGAATATCAGCGGTGGCAGGGGGGCTTGTATTGATTTGGGGCTATTTCAGTTATGCTCTTGTGCCGGTGGCCAAAGCCGGCGAGGACATTGGCCGGGCAATGCGCCAGCCGGAATATGTCAGCCGGCTTTTGGACAGGGCTGCTGAAACAGACCGGCTGGACCCGGCAGCGCCGTATTTGAACGGCAGAATTTATTTGCAGCGTTACAGGCAGACAGGCAAGGTACAGCCGGCTTTACTTAAACAGGCGGCGGAATGTTTTTTGGCTGCGGTTGAACGCGACAAGGCCGATTACAAGAACTATGAAAAGTTAAGCGAGGTTTATAACCTGCTTGCAGAAGCATCGAGCCGGCAGGAAAAAACTGATTGGCTGAGCAAAGCCTTTGATAGCGCCTTACTTGCTGTTGAGCATTATCCCGGCTCAGCTCGACTGAGGGTCAAACTGGCCGAAATCGCCGAGCAGTTGGGCAAAACTGATACTGCCGTCGAGCAGTACAAAGAGGCAATTGAAACCGAAGACAGCTACCGTGCTCAGTTTCGGATAATGTACCCAGGCAAGAAAATTTTCAGCCGACTCGGCGAAGACAAATACAACTTCGCAAAAAAACAAGTAGAGAAGCTTTCCAAACAATCAAAACCCTGATTTTATTTGTTTTGCCCTCGAAACATAAGCAAAGTCGCTCATTGTCTCAAAAACGGCGGAAAATACTTGACCAACAGGGATGTTTTTGGCTATAATTATCATATCTATTGTATAAAACGGTCCCAGGGAGATAAGATATGGAAATGAAAAAATATCTATATTGGAAAGAAGGTGATATGTGGCTTGGGTATCTGGAAGAATATCCGGATTATATGACACAGGGTCAAACTATGGAAGAGCTTAAGGAGAACCTAAGAGACATATATGCCGAATTAACAAGTGGTACTATTGAGTGTGTTCGAAGAGTCAGATCGGAAGAGCGTCGTGGG
>CAJVYN010000310.1 GCA_913009355.1 uncultured bacterium
CTTATCCATTAGGAGCCTCCTGAAAAAAGTTATTGTGGCGTTTCGACGACCACGCGCCAAGCTGGCAGGGCCGTTACGACGAGCCCGATTATAACAAAACCGGGAGGCTCCGGTTACATAGCTTATCTGCGTCTAAAAAAAGAATAGACAGGCGCGTCCTGAGCTTTCGAAGGGATAACAGGATAAAGAAGATAAATTCAAAAAGAAATAATTCATCCATACAATCCGTGAAACCTGTGCCTTAGGTACCTGTGCCTTAGGTACTTGTACCTTGGGTATCCCGTCTAATAGTTCGTATCTCGCTGGTTGAGATTTCTGAATTCCTAATTCTGTCTTCTGACTTCTACACTTTTCCTTTTGTCTTTTAGGGCGTTTGGTGGTAGTATTTTAGCTGGCCTTATAGTCTAAAGAATTGGGGAAATAGCGAAATGGCAGAAAAGTTATCTGCATAACAGCAGCTCAGCGGGGGAAAAGGCGAAAAATGAAGCTTACTGAGAATATAAATCAAGATGAAAAACAGCAACAAGTTATCTCAAGAAAAAGAGTAGCGGACCATGGCGAGGTGTATACTGCAAAGCGTGAAGTTAATGCCATGCTTGATTTGGTGAAGCAGGAAACAGAGCGTATAGAGTCCCGTTTTTTAGAACCAGCCTGCGGAACGGGTAATTTTTTAATTGAAATACTGGATAGAAAACTTCGTGTAGTCCAAGCCCGCTACAGTAAAAATCAGTTGGAATATGAAAGATATTCGGTTTTAGCGGTATCCAGTATTTATGGAATTGATATTTTGGAAGATAATGTTATTGAATGCAGAAACCGGCTTTTTGACATATTCAATGACAAATATGAGAGACTTTACAAAGAAACGGCAAAGGAAGATTGCAAGAAGGCGATCAAATATATTCTTGTGAGGAATATCATCTGTGGCGATGCACTTACACTGAAGACGGTGGGCAACAACCCACAGCCGATAGTGTTTTCTGAGTGGTCGTCTGTCAACGGCAGTATGATAAAACGCAGGGATTTTACTTTTCATGGCCTGTTGGAACATGAGCATATAAAAGGGCTGCCGCTTTTTTCGGATCTGGGTGACGATGTTTTTATACCCGAACCGGTAAAGGAATATCCCTTAATTCATTTTTTAAGGATAGCCGATGACCAGCAGCAGTAATTACAATCCGGATGTGCTGAGTTGTCTTGCGAACTTGAGCAGTGATGAAGTTTTCACGCCGCCCAAACTTGTGAATGAAATCCTTGATTTGCTCCCGCCGAAAATCTGGAGCGATAAGAACGCAACATTCCTCGATCCTGTTTGCAAGACCGGCGTATTCCTGCGGGAAATTGCCAAGAGGTTAAATGTTGGCTTAAAAACAGCAATCCCAAACGAGCGGAAAAGAGTAAACCATATTTTCAAAAATCAGCTCTTCGGCATCGCCATCACAGAGTTGACATCACTGCTTTCACGCAGGAGCGTTTACTGCTCCAAAACGGCAGATGGAAAATACTCTGTCTGCGGAACTTTCGATAATCAACAGGGCAATATCATTTTTGATCGGATTGAGCACAACTTCAAAAACGGCAAGTGTCCGTTTTGCGGCGCGTCCGAAGCCAACTATGCCCGCGGACAAGAACTGGAAACCCACGCCTATCAGTTTATACATACAGAAAATCCACAGGAGATATTTAATATGAAATTCGATGTCATTATAGGAAATCCGCCATACCAATTGAGTGATGGAGGTGCGCAGGCAAGTGCTATTCCTCTTTATCATCGATTTGTTCAACAAGCAAAAAAGTTGAATCCTCGTTTCCTCACAATGATCATTCCTTCCCGATGGTTCGCTGGCGGAAAGGGATTAGATGCTTTCAGAGAAGAAATGCTTAATGATCCTCGAATTTCAAGATTAGTTGATTACCCAATAGCTTCTGATGTTTTTCCTGGCATAAAGCTTAATGGCGGTGTTTGCTATTTTTTGTGGGAACGAGATTACCATGGGCAATGTAGTGTGACGACGCACATGAAAGACATGAATAATACAATGAATCGCCATTTGAACCAATTTAATACATTTGTCCGTTTCAATCAGGCAATTACCATTCTTGAAAAAGTTAAG
>CAJVYN010000311.1 GCA_913009355.1 uncultured bacterium
AACAACGTGGACCTGGGGAACGTCGCAAGGTTTGCTGTTGGTATTGGTGACAAGGATGCCGCTCCCCCAACGTCAGTAGTTGAAGGTTATGTGTACATTGACGATATCAGGATAAAAATACCCCATTGCTATGCATGGGATGCGGCTTTTGGTGGTTCAAATTGGCCGGATGTTGATATCAACCGCGATTGTGTGGTTGATTTCGAGGACCTTGGTATCATGGTGAATAACTGGCTTGGTACGGGAATATCCGCAGTTCCATAACCAGTATCAATTGAGTTTGTACCAATTTCGGGGCCTATACCGATTAGTTCGGTATAGGCCCCGGTTGTATTTAGAAGCCATCCCAAAACCTCATTTGGTCTGCAAATGGCTCTTTTGTCGTCTGGACAAAAGTCGGCCTGCTCCTTAGGGGCCTGCATCGGAATAGCTATGACTATGCCTGCTTCGGCCTCCTTGCCAGATGCTAAAAGTTCTCATTTTCGTCATCAAAGCAGGTTTTGGGATGACTTCTCATATTACCGCCTCGCTTTGCTCAAGGGCAAGGATGTGTATTGCGTAGTGGGGAGGTGGCTCGACGGTTGGACGGCGAGTGAGTGTAAGTAGTGGGTCGTAGTTTGGTGGACGGCATTCCAGCATCCCCATTTCTCGTAAATGGTCTTGACCGCGGGATATAAAAGTGTATAATTGTATCGTCTTTTGCAGCTTTTCTATGGGTAAAGCATGGAGGATAAATGCAATTCTATCAATTCAATCCTGCGGAATTTTATGAGGAAGTATCGGTGCGAGCAGATTAAGAGCCTATCCGAATAACCCACTCTATTACGGCCGGCTGCAAAGTCCGATGCCTGCGTTGTCGAGTCAAAATCGTCCTCAACGTAGCTTTGGCTACGCCTGCGGCGATTTTGCCACTGCCGTCTTGGCCTCGAACTTTTCGCTCGGCCTCATAACGACCCGGTTATTCGGATAGACTCTAAGCCGTGAAAATAAAGAATTTTTGAAGAAAGGGCAGGAAAATGAAGACAGGGAAAAATTTAGGTCTGGCAATGGTGGCAGTGTTGGGGCTGATAATTTTTGCGACATCAGCAAATGGCGGTGTGATATTTTCAGACGATTTCGAAAGCGGTTCACTTGCCCAATGGATTGTCGGAGGCCGACAACTACATTCGCATGGTGGTATGAGTATAGCTGAAATTGTCAATAGAAACGGCAGCCAGATGGCCCATCTGCATCAAAGTGACTTTACCGAGATAACCATAGAAAAAATGTTCGATTATAATCCCTGCCTTACCTTCAGTTTTGATATGAAAATTAGCGTGTCCTCAGATGCCGGTCTAACGGATGATGATTATGCAAGTGCAGGTGCTTACTTTGATTTTTTGGATAGTTCGGAAGAAGTAATTGGCACAGTGAGGTATATACACTCGACATCTTCCTACCCTTTTACTACTTACAATTCAGCACCTCACCGCCAATATATTGCCCTGCCGGACAATGGCGGTTTACAATCTTACACTTTTAATATCCAGGATATTTTATCTAACATAGAGATAGATACCAATTCTATTGCTTCGGTTAACTTTTATTTCAATGCTTACAATTCTGGCTGGGGCCACAATATGAGTTCTGATGTCTGGGTGGATAACATTACAGTTAACTCCGAACTGGCTGATATCGCGGTTATTAGTATTCAGCAAGCTATAGCTGAGAAAGAGGAGGCGTTGGAAAGGGTCGATGCTGCTTTAGAGAAAGAGTGGGCGGCGTATGATGCGCTTGAGGAATTGCTTGAGAGCGGTGATTATGGCGATTTAAGTAAGGGCGATATAATCAAAGCCAGGCAGAAGATTCTTCCTGCAATACAGCAGGAAGAGCAGGCCATAGATGCATTGGGAAAAAGCATTGAAAAGCTCCGAAGTGCATTAACAGCTTTAGGCCTTGAGCCGGAGATGGACCCTAATCTGGCAGCGTACTGGAAGTTCGACGAAGGCCAGGGAGATACAGCTTATGATTCAGCCGGCGACAATGATGGAACTATCTACGGAGCAGAATGGACAACCGGCCAAGTTGATGGCGCATTGAGCTTTGATGGCGATGA
>CAJVYN010000312.1 GCA_913009355.1 uncultured bacterium
GGATGCCCGTGCTGACAGGCAGGTTGAATTCACCCAGATAGATCTGGAGATGAGTTTTGTCGATATGGATGACGTTATAAGTGTTACCGAAGGATGCTTTGCCCGCGTTTTTAAGGAGATACTTGGCGTCGAGATATCCTTGCCGGTCCAGCGGATGACTTATAAGCAGGCTATGGATGACTATGGTGTCGATAGGCCTGATACTCGTTTTGAGATGCTGTTGACAGACATCAGCGATATTGCAGTTGAGTCTAAGTTTAAGGTCTTTACAAATACGGTTGAATCCGGTGGTATTATAAAGGGGCTATGTGCTCCAGGTGCCGGTAGTTATTCTCGCAGTGACATTGAAAAGGGTTTGACCTCATTTGTCGGCGATTATGGTGCCAAGGGGTTAGCCTGGTTTAAGGTAACTGCTTCTGAAAACGGCGGCTCTGTGGATTTAACCAGCAGTATTGCCAAGTTCTTTGCGCCTGAACAGCTTCAGCAGATAATCGAACGCTTTCGTGCAAAGGCCGGCGATTTGCTTTTGTTCGTTGCCGATAACGAAAAAACCGTCAACAAGGCATTAGCGCCGCTGCGGTGCAAATTAGCTAAAGATTTAGAACTCTACGAAGAAGGGGGCTTTGAGTTTGTATGGATAGTGGATTTTCCGCTGTTCGAGTGGAACCAGGACCAGAAGCGTTACGATTCACTGCACCATCCGTTCACCGCTGCCGTAGAAGAGGATTTGGACAAGCTGGAAACCGACCCTGCCGACATTCGCTCGCAGGCCTACGATATTGTCGTCAACGGCAGTGAGATTGGCGGCGGCAGTATTCGTATCCACAGCCCGAAATTACAGCAGAAGGTATTCGAACTGCTCAACCTCTCGAAGAAGCAGACAACCGAGCAGTTCGGCTTCTTTTTAAGGGCCTTAGATTACGGCGCTCCGCCGCACGGCGGAATAGCCCTCGGCCTTGACAGGATGGTTATGCTGCTTACCGGCACGGAAAATATAAGGGACGTGATTGCGTTCCCGAAGACCCAGCGAGGCCAGTGCCTCTTAACTGATGCACCGAGCAAAGTGGACGCCAAACAGCTCGAAGAGCTGAACCTGAGAACGCAAAGACACCTGCACGCAATCGAGCAAAAACCCGATGAGCAAAAATAACTCATCCTATGAAAGAAACTTCAAAGAAAAATAGTCAAGATAAGTTACCCGAATTTGATTTAGACGCAGTCTTTGAACCAGGGGATTATCTATACTTCTATAAAGACAAACTGTCAGACAAGCGTACAGAAACAGAAATAAAATTTCTGATAAAAGAACTGGCTCTTGATAGAACTGTAAAAATTCTTGATTTAGCTTGTGGTCACGGCCGACATGCCAACCGCCTAGCTCAACTCAACCATGATATCACCGGCATAGATCAAAGTGCAGGTTTTCTCGAGATTGCGAAAAAGCAAGCCAAAGAAAAAGGGCTTAATGTTAAATATATTCAACAGGATATGCGCCAGATTGATTTCAAAAACGAATTTGACCGAGTACTTTTGCTTTTCACATCCTTTGGATACTTTGAAGATGACGAGAACTTCCTTGTTCTGCAAAACATTGCAAAAGCACTCAAACCAGGTGGTTTGTTCTGCTTTGATATCTTGAACAAGGAAAAACTACTCCGAGATTTGCTTCCGTACTTCGTGACAGAAAGAGGGGCTGACCTTATGATAGACCGGCAAACTTTCGACGATACTACGAAACGCTTTTATAACAAGAGAATCATAATAAGGAATGGCAAACGCAAGGACAAACCCTATTTCACAAGAGTTTACGAACTCGCAGAAATTCGAGAGCTTCTTACAAAAGCAGGCCTTGAAATCTGCAAAACATATGGCAACTGGAAGTCGGAGCCTCTTACAAATGATTCTACACACATTATCATAATCGCTCAAAAAAAAATAGAAAAGTAAATGAAAAAAAGTGCTATTTTTTATCGATGAAAGAAACTGGTTAACGATTTTAAACAAATCTAAAATAATATGGACTTAGCTTAAAATCCATCTAGCTTAATATTTATTTTCGAAGAAAAAAATGATTTTTCTTGCTTTT
>CAJVYN010000313.1 GCA_913009355.1 uncultured bacterium
AAGTTTTTGGTTTGAATTTTGTATTTTGTGTATTCGAATTGGTTTAGGATTTAGAGCTTAGTAGTTAGGATTTATTATGTCGCATGTCATCTGTGTAACTCCGTGTAAATCCGTGTCTAAAAAATCCGTGTGAACCTGTGCCTTAGGTATCAGTGTCCATCTGTGAAGATATGAAGAGAGGGCATCCTTAAGTATAATTCGGCTGACAATGTTAACCGTAATATGAAAGGAGGCCCTTATGGCAACGTATTATATCGGAGCAGACGTGCATAGCAACAATATAGAAATGGCAATCCAGAATCGGAAAAAAATCGTTAAACGTTACACGATACCGGCCAGCATATCGGCTGTGTCCCAGGTGCTGGACTCCCTGCAGGGAAAAAAACTCATGGCAATCGAAGAAGGCCCAATGGCTGGTTGGCTCTATCGCAACTTGCACAGCAAGGTTGATAGTTTCATAGTAGCCGATCCTCGACGCAACAAATTGATTAGCTCCGACGGCGACCATGACGACAAGATTGACTCGGCCAAGCTGGCATTGCTGTTGGCAGGCGGTTATCTCAGAGAAGTTTACCATAGTGACGATGATCAGCGAGTCGAGCTTAAGCACTGGGTCGGTTTATACCACGACAGAGTCAGAGATGCCGTAAGAAACATAAACAAGCTTCGCGCCCGCTGCCGAATGCACGGTGTCACTATACCCCGCAAGGTCCTTCGCCAGGCCGGACACCGCACTGAATGGCTGAGCAAGTTGAAAAAAACTGCTTTATCTAACCAGCTGCTTATGCTCTGGATAGGATACGACGCCACTGCCAAACAGGCACGCATGGCAAAACAGCAGCTGATCAATCTTGGTAAAAAATATTCAGTCATCCGTCTCTGGAGAGAACTGGCCGGAATCGGAATTATTCGCGCAGTAACTATCTTTGCTTATCTGGACACACCCTGGCGGTTCAAAAGGAAAAACAAATTGTGGAAATACTGTGGTATAGGCCTGCAAAGAACAGCAAGTGGTACGGATAAGAAAGGCAAACCCAAACCAGCAAGATTACAACTGCCCTGGGCGGCTAACCGTATCCTCAAGAATGCGATCTTAGGTGCCGCCCTGACCGCTATAAACCAAAAACAGAACACCTTCAAAGCTGATTACGAAAGGATGGTGAAAAATGGCATAATACCCAGCAACGCCCGGCACACAGTTGCAAGAAAACTTTTGACGGTGATGTGGGGTATGTGGAAAAGAAGCTGTCAGTTCAACAATTGCGAAGCGACGGTATCAGAGCCGGAAAAGGAATATGCTCTCAATTAATGATTACAATATCGAGGTTAATCCAGGCGGCGTGTTCCTGTTTAGCCACTGGACTCCCATATGGGAAGTCCCCTATCTGTGAATGAACCGCCGCCTTTTATGCTGTGCCTCAATAATCTGCATGGACCGCTGATTTCAGCGAGTCCCCGATAGGTGGTTGGCAACATTTTATATGATTGCCCAAAATCCGAAGCAGATAAATGATATTGTCCGAGCTACGAAGAATGGTTTAGAGTTGTAATTTGTTGTTATTTGGTTCAGTGATACATATTTGCTGTTTAAGCTGTGAGTTGGCAGGTGTTATGGATGCCCTCAAAGAGAAGTTTTTGAGGCAATAGGAATTTTGTTACTTGACTTTAAGCTCTTCATAGGTGGTAAAATCTTTCTGCGTTTTTACTTACTTTTTACTCACTTTTTCCAAATTTTTCCGCATTTTTACAACTTTTACCCCACTTTTTCCACGTTTTTCAAACGTTTTCGCTCGTTTCGTCTTTGCCTGTCCCGCCTAATCGTTACAAACCAACCCCCAGAACCTCGTTTTTCACTTAATAATCCGTATAATCCGTGAAATCTGTGGCCAATTTTCCCCCAATTTTTCAAAAATCCAGATTTTAAAAATCCAAATTCTATATTACTAATCATTTTTTTAGCTGCGGTTTATTTTTTCAATAATAGCGTCAGCCATCTGGCTTGTCCCGACCGCTGCTGGGTCGTTACGGTCAGCTTTCATATCATAAGTTACGTTTTTGCCCTCAGCGATTACCGCAGC
>CAJVYN010000314.1 GCA_913009355.1 uncultured bacterium
TTTTTAGTTTTTTGTTATTATTTTTTATTATTTTTTTTGTTTTTTTTTTTTTTTTTTTCAAGCAGAAGACGGCATACGAGATAAAGGAATGTGACTGGAGTTCAGACGTGTGCTCTTCCGATCTGATTTCTGAATTTTTGAATTTTGATTTGTAACTTTGATATGATTTTTGATATTTAATTTTGAATTTTGAATTACGGTTTTCTGTTTTTCGCTATGATAATCCTTATCGCTATTTTCTTCATATCCGCAGCAGCGCTCGGATTAGAGCTTGTTCTGGTCAGGGCATTATCTATCGGCCACTGGCATCATCTCTCTTTCCTGGTCATCAGCACCGCCCTGCTTGGTTTCGGAGCCGGCGGCACTTTCGTTACAGCCGGTTCGAAATGGCTTACAACCCGTTACAGGAAAGTGCTGTGGTGCTTTGCCTTCGGACTGGCCTTAACGGTACCGCTTGTTTTCTGGCTGTGCCAAAAAGTCCCGCTCGATGAGCTGCAATTGATATGGGACAGGCGGCAAATTCTTTACCTGTTTGCGTATTACCTGCTGTTTTTCATCCCGTTTTTCTGTGCCGGGGTTTGCATAGCTCTGGCATTTACAGTTTGTGCCGATAAGGCCTACCGTTTGTACTTTTACAATATGACAGGTTCCGGCCTTGGAGTTGCAGCAATTGTAATGTTGATGTACGGCAATTCACCTTCAGTATTACTGTTGGTAATCAGTATGGTTGCATTTTTTGCAGCCCTGATTCTGGCATTTGGATTGTCCCGATACCGATTCCTGCTAACCCTTATTTGTGCCGGCGTTTGTCTTTTAGTCTTTAGTCCCGGCGGACCGCTGGGGCTTGAAATTAACATTTCAGAGAATAAATCGCTGGTTTACTACAATGCCTTACCGTCGGCTGAAACTGTTGCCGTCCGTTACTCACCCTTAGGCCGACTGGACTGTGTGCAGGCCCCTGCTATTCGATATTTTCCCGGCTTAAGTATTGCGTACCAGGGCCGACTGCCTACACAGAGACTGATAATCAGCGATGCCGACGGCATTTCAGCGATAAACCACTTTGAGCGTCTAAGCGACCTGGATTGCTACGACTACACAACTTCAGCTCTTGGTTATCATTTGCTCCCGCGGCCCGAGGTCTGCATCATCGGTGCCGGCGGCGGCTCTGACGTCGCCGGCGCCCTGGCCGGCGGCGCCCGCAGGGTTACCGCCGTAGAGATGAACCCGCAGATAATAGATTTGGTTCGTAACCGGTTCGACGAATTTGCGTCCGGCTTATACAATCGAGCCGACGTCGAGATTGTCATTGCCGAAGGCCGAAGCTTTCTGCAGACAAGCTCTTCGGGAAAGCTTTTTGACATTATCAGCATCTCACTGCTCGATTCGTTCAGCGCATCGGCGGCGGGAGTCTATGCCCTTAATGAAAGCCACTTATATACTATCGAAGCCGTAGAGCAGGCCCTTCGCCGATTGCGTCCGTGCGGCCTGTTAAGTATCACCCGCGTGCTGAAGACTCCTCCGAGAGACAATCTCAAAATGTTTGCCACCGTAACCGAAGCCCTTCGGCGTCGCGGCGTCACCAGCCCGGCCAGGCACATTATGATGATTCGAAACTGGGCAACTGCAACGATTGTCGCCTCACCCCTGCCTTTTTCCGGCTCACAAATCGCAATGGCCCGCAAGTTCGCCCGCCGGCGTTCTTTCGACCTTGTGCATCTGCCCGGCATCGAGCCGGAAGAAGCCAACCAATTCCATATACTTGAAAGACCTATCTACTATGAAAGCGCCCAGAAGATTCTCTCAGATAAGGTAGAGAGCTTCTATCGTAATTACACTTACAATATTCGCCCCGCCACCGACGATAGGCCCTACTTTTTCGATTTTTTCAAATGGCGGTCTCTGCCATATATGATTCGCACTATGCCCCGCCAATGGCTGCCTTTCTCTGAATGGGGCTATCTGGTTCTAACAGCGACTTTGCTGCAGGCCGTCTGCGCCAGTGCCTTGTTTATTCTGCTGCCTCTTCTGTTAGCAAAGTCTATTAAAGCTGT
>CAJVYN010000315.1 GCA_913009355.1 uncultured bacterium
ACATGGTAAAAAACGGTTTTATTTTAACCGCGATACCAATATTATTACTCTGCTCTTGTAAGGACAGCGAGCAAGCTGATTTAGGAGCAGCAGTAGGAGGTGAAAAGATGGAAATTAAAATTACCAGTTCGGCTTTTGAAGACGGCGCCCTTATACCGTCTAAGTACACCTGCGACGGTGCGGATATTTCTCCGCCATTACAATGGGATGCGGTTCCGGACCGAACGCGGAGTATCGCCCTTATATCCGATGACCCGGATGCACCTGTGGGCACCTGGGTACATTGGGTTTTGTTCAATCTGCCCGCTGAGACGAGGGAGTTGACTGAGAACATTCCGCCCGACAAGACTCTGCCAAATGGAGCCAAACAAGGGATTAGTGACTTTGGCAGAATCGGCTATGGCGGCCCCTGCCCGCTGAGCGGAACGCACAGATACTTTTTTAAGATTTACGCTCTTGACACGGAAATTGACCTGCCCGCCGGCACCGACAAAGCCCAGCTGCTCAAAGCTATGGAAGGACACATCCTCGGCGAAGGGCAGCTAATAGGAAAATACAAAAGACAATAGCCGTAAAACGTGAACCGGGATAGAACTTAACCGCCTTCGGCGGGACTTTTAGACAGGATTATTTCTTTTTGAATTTATCCTCTTTATCCTGTTATCCTGTTATCCTGTCTCTTCTGTTAAAAAATACGAATTCCTATACGTTCGAGTTAGAAGTTTTCCAGTATAGCTGCTGTGTGGATTGCAATCAGCATCAGATAATCCAGGTCGCTGAGAGTGTAGTGCTCATGGGACATATCGTTATCGATGTATAATGCACCGAAACAGCCGGCCTGGCCCATAACAGGCGCTATCATCACAGAGTGTATTGTTTCCTTTTCTTTTTTTCCTTGAGGCCGAATTCGCGGCAGGAGCAGGAACTGTTTTTTTTCAATCGCCTGAGTGATTTTTTCATTAAGTTTTATCTCGTCCAGTTCCACTGCCGAGCCGTCCCGTTGTTTTCCTGCGTGACATGTCATTGGCCCGGCATGCTGGCTTCTCAAAGCACACCAGATGCGATATGCATTGAACTGCCTGGCTGCAATACGTAATAAAGCATGGAGCACT
Source organism: uncultured bacterium (assembly GCA_913009355.1). Classification (GTDB taxonomy): domain Bacteria; phylum Planctomycetota; class Phycisphaerae; order Sedimentisphaerales; family Anaerobacaceae; genus CAJVYK01. Next base: position 1,113 of record CAJVYN010000315.1, read on the forward strand.
TCGTCAAGGCCGTTGGCTTTACATATTGCCTCGGTGGCCTGCACAAAATCTTTTACCCTTTTGGCCGGCAATCTCATATCGGAGGCGTGGTCGGAACCAGGCCTTCGTACTATAATCTGTGGTTCGTATGACGTTATACCGCTCGTATCTTCCAGACCATAAGCGGTTTTTGTAAGCGTATCTTCCAAATCAATTTTCTTGTCAACCTCGGTGCCGTCTTCGATATTGATTTCAATAGTAAAATCAGTTATACGCAGACAGTCTCCGGTTTTAATTTCAGCTTTGTGGATTGCCTTCTCATTTAGATATGTCTTATTGGCTGAGTCCAGGTCCTCGACCATCCATTTTCCGTCCTGCGTGCTGAAGAGTACTGCGTGATGTCGGGAAACTACTCTGTCCGGCAGAAAAACCTGACTGTTCGTATGTCTGCCTATATAAACAGGTCCTTTGGCGAACCGAAATTCGTTAGCAGCGCTATCGCCTTGTTTTACAACCAAACGCATCAGCTTTCCTCCCTGCATTTGGACTCGAAAACTTTATACCCTACTATCCATATTGACACTCTATTGTCCATAATTTGGTATCATTTGTCAAGCAAACAATTATTTAATTACGGGACGACCAGGAAATCTCGTATATCCATAGCGAGAATAAGATGTAGGGGCAGGGGCTAATCCCCTGCCGCCGCTCTGCCGGTGCGATGTATAGAATCGGAGCCTGGTTCTACAAAATTCCCGGAAATACTTAGGACGATTTTTTGACATCACCGCTATATTAAGCGTATAATCATCTTATTACGGGACGTGTGGCATATACGAGATAGAAAATCTCGACGCAATACAGCATACCATTTGATAATTGAAAGAGAAGAGTGGACAAAGCTAATCCAAGGGGGCCAGACTATGAAATCAAGTAGAATTA